>ONLC01000061.1 GCA_900318545.1 uncultured Eubacteriales bacterium | reverse complement strand
AAGACACAACCGAATTTGGGTTTTACAGCAAGGACTCCCTGAGTTTTCTCGGGGAGTCCTTTGTTTATTTCTTCACCATTTTTTCCTTATTGTGCTTCATATCCTCATCTGCACGGGAAAGGATATCTGCCAGTGTCTTGTCTGCCGCAGGGTCGAAGTCTGCCGTTCCGCAGGCTGAGGAGGCCTTGCCCTCTGCCATACGATGTGTCATCTGCCCTCTCAGCGAACGGATAAGGTTCTTTCTGTTGTTGTAGTCCTCGCCTCTGAGGATAACTGCGAACTCATCTCCGCCTATCCTGAATACAGGACTGTGCTTGAATTTAAGGCATATATCCGAGCACGCATTTTTAAGGAACGCATCACCTACGTTCATTCCCATCTCCTCGTTGACCGCATTAAGACCGTTCACATCACAGAAAACCACTGCGAACTTTTCAGCCTCGCCCTTTTCGATCTTCTCATTGATGTCCTTCTCGTAATTCGAGTACGCAAGCTTGTTCTTTACCTCGGTCAGAGCATCTCTTGTAACAGGTGCTATATTCTCGGCAGGTGTCTTTTCATACAAAGCCTCACGGCGTTTTGAGGCATCTATATTAGTTACACCCAGAACTATAAGCTCGGGTCTGCTGATAGACCGTATTGCCCTTATTCCGAAATACACAGGCTTATTCTCAATAAGCAGTCTGTAGGTTATGCTGTAAACCTCACCCTCCTGAACCTCCGACAGGAATCTCTCTTTTTCAAGCTCCCTGCACATTTTGGGTCTGTCCTCCGGGAAGACCGTTTTCATTATGTGCTCCTGCACCTTGTTGAAGAAGTCCGTTTTTATTTCACCCTCAGGATTGTCATAAGGGTTTGAATACTCAACATAGGTATCATCAATGATGTTTACTATATAGATCATATCGCTGCAGCTTCCGATAGCTGAAACATCACGCTGAAACTCGGTGTAATTGCCGGTTTTTTCGGCTATGCTCCTTCCGGCCTCGGCTATACCCTCGGCTGCGAGCCTTCCTGTCTCTCTGAGCACTTCCCCGGCTTCATTTCTGAGCTTCTTCTTAGCCTTTCTTTTAAGAGCTTTTTTTAATACTTTAACTGTGATAAGCGCTGCTGCTGCACTTACTGCCGCTGCAGCGGTGTTCCTGAATGTTTTGCATTTCATACTGAGACCTGCCCTTCCTGTATTCTGATAAGCTTCTCTGAGCTTATTATACTTATACATTTTAGCACAAATATCCGAGTACGTCAATAGAGAAAAATCAAAAGCCCCGAGGGGCTTTTCGTAAGAGTGCTGCAAAAGTATGAGCGTCGGCGGTGCAAAAGCTGTTCGGATAGCCTGATTTTTTGTGCATAATAACCAAAAAGTGTATAGAAAATATTAAATGATAAAATGATTACTTGTTTTTTGAGATCGAAAGTTATATAATAATTCCTATGTATAGAGTAGTTTTTCGGGGGGGTAACAAGGGCTTTTGTGACCGCCACGGATACTTGCTCGCCTGTGAAGGGAGGTCCCGTTATGGAGAACAAAGAAATGGTCGGTACAGACCTCATAAGTCAGATACTTGACCTTGACCGCAGAGCCGAGCAGCGCATAAAAGATGCTATCGCTCAGAGCGAGGAGAAAAAGGCTGAATGTGCCCGCAGACAGGAAGAGATCGAACAGAGCGTTGCAGAGAAGGTAAGTGTTTACTCAGAGCAGCTCAGAGCCTCGACAGATAAGTCTATAGAGGCTGAAACTCTGAAGATCAGAACTCAGCAGAAGGGTAAACTAAAGGAGCTTGATGCTGTGTATGAGCGTGAGCACGAGCGTTGGGAGCAGGAGATCTTCAACGCTGTAGTAGATCCTGACAATGTGGTTGATCCCAGAGAATTAGTCGATCCTAAAAAGGAGTAAAAGGATATGCTCACAAGCAGTTCCATGAATGCGACTGTAGCCAAGATAAGGGCAGTTCGGGGAAAAATGTTTACCCAGCAGCAGTACAGAGAGCTAATGCTCAAGCAGACTGTTCCCGAATGTGCAGAGTACCTTGCTCAGTCGCCCAGATATAAAGATGTGTTCCGTGATGCTGACCCGAACACTATCCACAGAGGCTACCTCGAAGAGCTGCTGCAAAAGGCAAACCTCGAGACCTATAACCGCCTCTGCGGTTTCCAGCAGCTTGATTCTATCCCGTACTACGGGTTTTTGCTCGCAAGAATGGAGATAGAAAACATTCTGCTGATGATAAACAGCATAAATTCTGACCTTGACAAGCCTGTGCTTACACAGCTGCCCGGGTATGCGATAAAGCATTCAAGGGTTAACCTTCTGGAGCTGAGTCAGGCGGGGAGCTTTGAGGAGCTTTTAGAGGTTCTCAGGGGTACGCCCTACAGAAAATCGCTTCTGAAGGTAAAGATCGACCCCTCGGGCAGGGCTGACTATACCGAGTGCGAGCTTGCCCTCAGAAAGGACTACTTTGAACGCCTTATTCAGGACGTTGAGCACGACTTCCACGGCAGAGAGGAGAAGGAGATCAAGGATATCATTCTCTACGAGGTCGATACAATGAATATTATAAATGCCTACCGAATGAAGAAGTACTTCGGATATTCCCCGGAGAGGATAAAGCAGAGCCTTATTAACGTAAAGGGCAACCCTATGGGCAGGCTTAAAGAGTACTTTGAGCTCTCCGACCCCGATGATATGCTCGAATGGCTGAAAACAACCAAGTACGGCAAGGGTATGCGTGAGACCGGCATTATCGAGACAGGTATCGCTGACATAAGGTACAGAAAGCTCAGCCACATACTGTCCTCAACAACGAGTGCGCCTGCGGCACTGTATGCGTATGTAAGGCTCAGTGCGGTGGAGGTCTCAAACATAGTCCATATTATAGAGGCAGTCCGTTACGGTGCGGACACCACTCAGCTTGAACACGACCTGCTGATATTTTAATCAGGTAATAGTTAAAAGGTAATAGGGAACAGGGAATAGGTTATAGGTAATAGGGAATAGGGAATAGGGAATAGGGAATAGGTAAGGTATCGCCTGCGGCGATGATCTTAATGGGGCGTTGCCCCATGCCCCTTTCAAAACATTATGACTTACACGAATTTTTAAATATAAAACTAACGAAAGGAAAAGTAAATGAGCTATGGCAATTGAAACAATGTCTCTTGTCAATATTCTCGGAAATATGGAAGAGCTCGATATGGCACTTGAACGGTGCAGCAAGAGCGGTATCTTCCATATTGAGCCTGCCTTCTCCCCCGGAGAGGCAAGAGGGCGCCTCCTGAATGACAGGAACGAGTATGCAGCGCTTTTGAAAAGAGCTGTAAAGCTGGCCTCTGACTGCGGTATAGAGCCTGTGGAGACCGACTGCAAGGGATTGTCCGCTGACAGTGCCGAGGAGCTTGAAGCTCTCTGCTCGGAGCTTGAAGAGGGCTTCGAGGCAGTCGCCCGGGACAGCCGTAAGGGAGACGCCCGTATCTCCGAGCTGAATGAAGCACGTAAGCATATCAAGCACCTGAAGGGTATGAACAGCGACTTCCAGCAGTTATTCTCCTGTAAGCACGTAAGCGTAAGGATAGGCCGCCTTCCGCTTGACAATTACCCGAAGCTTGAGTACTACAACGATAACTTCTTTTTCGTAGCCTTCGAGAAGTCGGACAGCTATGTATGGGGAATGTACTTCTGCCCCGAGGGCGACAAGGAAAGAGCAGATGACCTGTTCAAGAGTATGTACTTTGAAAGGGTAATGCTGCCGAGGTATGTCTCGGGTAATGCAGATGAGGCCATGAAAAATATCTCAGATGAGATAGCCCAGCTTGAAGCCTCCAAAAAGGAAGCCGAGGAAAAGGTAGCAGCCTTTACAAGAGCTAATGAGAATAAAATTCAGATGCTCTGTACAAAGCTGCAGCTGAAGAGCAAGTACTCTGAGCTTAAAAAGAACGTGGGTACCGTAAACAGCGGTCAGGGAACAAAGCACTACATCATAAAGGGCTTTGTTCCGAAGAAAAAGGAAGCTGAGTTCTCGGCATTGTTTGATGAGTTCAGAACCTCTGAGGTGTCCTTCCTGCCGCCCGATGCTGACGCTTCATGTCAGCCGCCTACGATACTCAAAAACAGCTTCCTTACAAGGCCTTATAAAATGCTCGTTGAGATGTACGGCCTGCCCGTGTACGGGGGCATAAACCCGACAGCCTTTGTGGCGCTGACCTACACACTGCTCTTCGGAATAATGTTCGGAGATCTCGGACAGGGCTTTGTGATACTTCTTGCAGGAATACTTCTGCATAAGAAGCTTGGTCCGCTTGCAGGCGGTATCGTCAGACGAGTGGGAATATCCAGTATGGTGTTCGGAACGCTCTACGGCTCGGTGTTCGGGTTCGAGGAGCTTTTAGACCCGGTGTATGAGAGCATGGGGATCGACTTCCTGCCGCTTAAAGTATTCAAGCAGACTAACTTCATTCTGCTGACTGCGGTAGGCATAGGCATTGCCCTTATACTTATTTCGATGATAATAAACATCTATGCAGGCTTCAAAGCCAAGGACTATGAAAAGGCGATATTCGGGTGCAACGGTATCTGCGGACTGATATTCTACGGCTCGATAATCACGGGCGTTGTGTCCACAATGATGTTTGATGTAAAGGTAATGTCCGCGCCCTTTGTTATCTGCCTGATAGTTATACCGCTTCTGTGTATCTTCTGCCGTGTGCCGCTGGCTGCATGGGTCAAGTACAGAAAGTGGCAGCTCTCCGAGGACGGCGAGCCGATGACTATAGGAAGCTTTATAGTAGAGAACTTCTTCGAGATGTTTGAGTTCCTGCTCAGCTACGTTTCCAACACTATGTCCTTCCTGAGAGTCGGCGGCTTCGTTCTCTCTCATGCGGGAATGATGCTGGTTGTTATGACCCTTATGGACGGTGCAGGTGCGGTAGGTCAGCCGATAGTGCTGATAATCGGAAACCTGTTTGTTATGGCTATGGAGGGTATGATCGTAGCTATCCAGATAATCAGGCTTGAATTCTATGAGATGTTCTCAAGATTCTATGACAGCGGCGGAAAGCCCTTTGAGCCTGTCAGCGTAAAGTTCACACCTGTGACCGAAAGTAATTAATTGGAGGTAATCAATATGCTTATTTATTTTGCACTGCCGCTTATTGCGATCGCACTTCTGCTTGTGCCCTTCGCACTTATGGCTAAGAAGATCAAGAACGGAAAGTCGCCTAAGGGCGCATTTATAGGCAACCTCTGCACATTTGCAGGAATTATGCTTATGTCTATCCTTGTACCAATCGGAGGCTTTGTACACGCTGCCGCTGAGGAAACCTCAAAGGCTGCACAGCTTTCTACAGGTACAGGTCTCGGATACCTTGCCGCTGCACTTGCAGTAGGTCTCTCCTGCGTGGGAGCAGGTATCGCAGTTGGTTCGGGTACACCTGCCGCTATCGGTGCGACCTCGGAGGATCCGAAGAACTTCGTTAAGGCACTTATCTTCGTCGTACTTGGTGAAGGTATCGCCCTTTACGGACTGCTTATCTCAATTCTTATCATCTCCAATATCGGAGGCTAAGGAGCTATCCTTATGAGATTTTATCTTATCAGCGACAACATAGATACTCAGATGGGCATGAGGCTCGCAGGTATCGAGGGAGTTGTCGTTCACACCCCCGAGGAGGTCACAGCAGCTCTTGATGAGGCTATGCAGATGGAGGACGTAGGAGTTATCCTTATGACTGACATTGCCGTAAAGCAGTGCAGGGAGAAGGTCTATGAGTACAAGCTGACGGTAAAGCAGCCGCTCATAGTTGAGATACCCGACCGTCACGCTACCTCAAAGATATCGGATACTATATCACGCTATCTTTCCGAGGCTATCGGCATTAAGCTCTGACCACGGGACAACAGGAGGACATTATGAAACTCAGTGAGGCACAAAGGTTTGGCCGCTTCGAGAAGGCTGTTTTTGATGATGCCGACAAGACGGCAGCTGAGATCACGGCAGAAGCGAACAGACAGTACACCGAAACTATAGAGGCAGCCGAGCAGGCATCGGAGCAGAGAATAGAGTCTGCCGAGAGAGCCGAGAGCACAAGGGAGCGTGAAAGACAGCTCCGTGAGGTGTCGGCACAGAAGCTCGCCTGCCAGAGAGAGATACTGGAGCACAGACAGGAGCTTATTGATCGGGTGTTTGAGGCTGTCAGCGAAAAGCTGGTGAGGTTCAGAGCATCGGATAAGTATGAGCTGTATCTGAGAGATGCATCGGTCGCAGCGTGGGCAGCATACCCGACATCTGAGGGCAAGGTGTATATAGCACCCTCTGATATGAAGTATGCAAAGCAGTTTGACGGCTTTGAGGTCTGCGAGCGTGACAGCATTGAGCTTGGAGGAGCCCTGTTTATCTTTGAGAAGGAGGGCGTAGCCCTTGACTTCACTCTTGACTCTGCCTTTGAGGAGCAGAGAGCAAGGTTCTCCGAGCGCAGGGAGCTGGCACTGTAAGCCTTTGCTCGGGCAACAGTTTTTTTGATAATAGGGAACAGGTAATTTAGGTAATAGGGAATAGGTAATAGGGAATAGGTATGGTATCGCCTGCGGCGATGATCTTAATGGGGCTTTGCCCCATACCCCAAGGTGATAGGTTGAAAAAAGCTTATCGAAAAACGACCTGAAACCTATAACCTAAAATCTATAACCTATAACCTAAAACCTAAAACCTATCCTAAGAGCAGCCAAAGAAAAAGTCTGCACTCTCTTTGTGCCCGAATGGGCATCGTCAGCGAAGCTGACACCATACCTATTCCCTATTCCCTATTACCTATTACCTAATATATTAAAGAGGAAACATATATGGATGTTATCTATTCAATAAACGGACCTGTAGTAAAGGTAGCCGATACAAAGACGTTCTCTATGCAGGAAATGGTCTATGTCGGTGAGAAAAGACTTATCGGTGAGGTCATCAGAGTTGAGTCTGACTACACTACTATTCAGGTCTATGAGTCTACAACGGGGCTGAAGCCCGGTGAGCCTGTGGAAAGTACAGGAGCACCTATGTCGGCAACCCTCGCCCCGGGAATAATCACGAATATTTTCGACGGTATCGAAAGACCGCTCAGAAAGCTCTCTGAAATGTCGGGTGCGTTCATAGCTGACGGTGCTAACATTCCGAGCGTTGATATGGAGAAGGAGTACAGGGTAACTGTCACCTGTGAGGTGGGCGATAAGCTCGGTGCAGGCGATATATACGCTGTCTGCCCCGAAACTCCCGTAGTTGAGCACAGATGTATGGTGCCTCCGCTTTCAAAGGGCGGTGAGGTCATCTGGACTGCGAAAAACGGCGACTATAAGGTTAATGATACCGTAGTTAAGATAAAGGACACAGCAGGCAGAGTGACCGAGCTTACCCTTATGCAGAAGTGGCCTATAAGAACGCCCCGCCCCTGCAAAAGGAGACTGCCTATCGACAGGCCTCTTGTGACGGGTCAGCGTATAATTGATACGATACTCCCGATCGCTAAGGGCGGCACAGCCGCTATACCGGGGGGCTTCGGTACAGGAAAGACTATGACCCAGCACCAGCTTGCTAAATGGTGCGATGCGGATATTATCGTATACATCGGCTGCGGTGAGCGTGGAAATGAGATGACTCAGGTGCTGGAGGAGTTCTCCGAGCTTATCGACCCGAGAACTCAGAAGCCCCTGACCGACAGAACAGTGCTTATAGCAAACACCTCAAATATGCCTGTTGCTGCAAGAGAGGCATCTATCTATACGGGCATCACTCTTGCCGAGTATTACAGGGATATGGGCTACCACATAGCTATAATGGCGGACTCGACCTCAAGATGGGCTGAGGCTCTGCGTGAGATATCCGGCCGTCTGGAGGAAATGCCTGCCGAGGAAGGCTTCCCTGCATATCTGCCGTCACGTATCTCTGAGTTTTATGAGAGAGCAGGCTATGTCGAGAGCTTAAACGGCAAGGAGGGCTCTGTTACTATTATCGGTGCAGTTTCCCCTCAGGGCGCTGACTTCTCCGAGCCTGTAACTCAGAACACAAAGAGATTTGTAAGGTGCTTCTGGGCACTGGATAAGTCCCTCGCTTATGCAAGGCATTACCCTGCTATCAACTGGAACTCCAGCTACTCGGAGTATACCGAGGACTTAGGCGAATACTATAAAAACAGAGTCTCCGATGACTTTATGGAGGTCAGACAGGAGATCTCGAATATTCTCGTTGAGGAAAATACCCTCATGGAGATCGTAAAGCTTATGGGTACCGACGTTCTGCCCGACGATCAGAAGCTTCTGATCGAGGTTGCAAGGATAGTAAGAGTAGGCTTCCTTCAGCAGAATGCCTACCATAAGGACGATACCTATGTACCGCTTGAAAAGCAGTACCTTATGATGAAGCTGATACTCAGCTTTTACGATAAGGCGAAGAACGCTCTTTCAAAGGGCATTACGGCTTCAAAGGTGCTTGAAAACGGCTGGGCTGAGAAGATAATCAAGGTAAAGTACGATATCCCGAATGATAAGCCCGAAATGTTCAGGGACTATGAGCTGGATATGAGAAAGGACTTTGAAGAGCTGATCGGAGGTGTCGGAGCGTGAATGTAAAATACATCGGACTGAGCAGTATAAACGGCCCTCTGGTGGCGCTTGACCACGTAAGCGGTATCTCCTATGATGAAATGGCTGAGATAAGGCTTGATGACGGCACAAAAAGGCTCGCAAGAGTGGTTGAGGTAGACCGTGACAGGGCGGTGCTTCAGGTGTTTGAGGGCACTAAGGGGCTCTCGCTTGCGAATACTACCACAAGCTTTGAGGGAAAGAGCATGGAGCTTCCTCTCTCAACCGAAATGCTCGGACGTATCTTCAACGGCGCAGGCAGACCGATAGACGGCCTTGGAGATATTTTCCCCGAAAAGACCGCCGACATAAACGGTGCGCCCCTAAACCCCGTTATGAGGACTTATCCGAGAAACTATATAAACACAGGTATAAGCTCAATAGACGCACTTATGACCCTTATCAGAGGTCAGAAGCTGCCTATCTTCTCGGGCTCGGGACTTTCTCACAACAAGCTCGCAGTTCAGATAGTAAGGCAGGCAAAGATAGCCGACGAAAACGGTCAGGACTTTGCGGTTGTGTTCGGAGCTATGGGCGTTAAGAATGACGTTGCCGACTATTTCCGCAGAAGCTTCGAGGAGTCGGGAGCACTGGGAAGAGTAGTAATGTTCCTTAACCTCTCCAATGACCCTATCATTGAGAGAATACTCACTCCTAAGGTTGCGCTCACCTGTGCCGAGTATCTTGCATTTGAGCATGATATGCACATTCTCGTAATACTTACGGATATGACCTCCTATGCTGAGGCTTTGCGAGAGTTCTCGTCCTCAAAGGGAGAGATACCCGGCAGAAAGGGATACCCCGGATACCTGTATTCCGACCTTGCCTCTATATATGAGAGAGCAGGCATAGTAAAGGGCTCAAAGGGCTCTGTAACGCAGATACCTATCCTCACAATGCCGAATGACGATATAACTCACCCTGTTCCTGACCTTACAGGCTACATCACTGAGGGTCAGATAGTTCTTGACCGTAACCTCGACCAGACAGGAGTTTATCCTGCGGTGTCGGTGCTGCCGTCGCTGTCCCGACTTATGAAGGACGGTATCGGTGAGGGCTACACAAGAGAGGATCATCAGATGGTTTCAAACCAGCTCTTTGCGGCTTATGCAAAGGTGCAGGACGCAAGAAGCCTTGCTTCCGTTATCGGTGAGGAGGAGCTGTCCTCA
>ONLC01000075.1 GCA_900318545.1 uncultured Eubacteriales bacterium | reverse complement strand
GCTGAAGGTTTCTGTCAGATTCCGCAAGAGGACTGTGGCTCATCCGCAGTTCGGTGAGGAGCTTCTCGGAAAGTTCAAGGAGGCTATCTCTGAGGTCGGTGTTGTTGACAAGCCGTCCAAGATGGAGGGACGAAGCTTAGTTATGTTCGTTTCTCCGAAGCCTAATAAGTAAGCAGGCCATCGTAACAGTTGCATCTGCGTATTGCGGCGCAGAGCAAGCTCCGAATGCTGCGGAGCTGCGATAAGCTAATAAAATCTAAGGAGGATAAATCAAATGCCAAAGATCAAGACACATTCCGGTGCCAAGAAGCGTTTCAGAGTTACAGGCAGCGGAAAGGTAAAATTCCAGCACATCAACAAGAGACACAGGCTCACTCAGAAGGATCACAAGCGTAAGAGGATCCTGAGAGGTGCAGCTTATGCTGACGACTCAAACATCAAGAACGTAAAGGCTCTTATCCCTTACAAATAAACGAGTTGTAGGGAAATAACTAAATAATTCAGGAGGTAATTAACTATGGCTCGTGTAAAGGGAGCAATGATGACTCGTAAGAGAAGAAATAAAACTCTGAAGCTTGCAAAGGGCTACTTCGGTGCAAAGAGCAAGCACTTCAAGATGGCTAAGCAGGCCGTAATGAAGTCAGGACAGTATGCATATATCGGCAGAAAGCAGAGAAAGAGAGATTTCAGAAGACTCTGGATCACAAGAATTTCCGCAGGCTGCAAGCTCAACGGAATCAACTACTCGCAGTTTATGAACGGTCTCAAGAAGGCTGGCATTGACCTTAACAGAAAGATGCTCTCTGAGATCGCTATCAATGACCCTGCAGGCTTCACTGCAATCGTTGAGAAGGCTAAGGCTGCTCTTTAATAACAACTGACACGCAGGTTTTATAAGCATGCGTGTTTTGTTGTCTTTACAGACCTGTTCTGCATATTGCGGAACAGGGTATATCTGTAAATTTCTGTAAATTTTTACTTGCCTTTATAAAGGTATGCTTGCCGCTCGGGAGGTGTAAAAATGCTGATATCGGGGAAGGATAATCCAAGGCTGAAAAGGCTGGCTAAGCTTTGTAAGAGCAGAAGCTTCAGGAAGGCTGAGGGGGTTTTCGTGATAGAGGGTCTCAGGGGCTGTGCTGATGCAGCTGCGAGTGCTGCCCTCGGGAGACTGGAGATAGAAGCGTTTTTCTACTGCACGAGTGCCTTCGGCGAGGACTCGTATATCGGGATCGAGGCTTTTGACGGGATCGAGGAGAGAAAACGTTTTGAGCTTGCTGAGGGGCTTGCCGACAGAGTGAGCGAAACAAAGAACTCGCAGGGCGTGTTTATTATAGCCAAGAGGCTCGACAGGGAGCTTTCAGAGCTTGATGCTGAGAGAACGCCGAAGATACTGGTGCTCAATGCCGTGAAGGACCCGGGGAATCTTGGAACGCTGCTGAGAACTGCCGATGCGGTGGGTATCAGGGCGGCTGTTATGACAGGCGAGTGTGCAGAGGTTTATAATCCGAAGGTGGTAAGAAGCACTATGGGGAGCCTGCCAAGGCTGGAGCTTTACATCGAGAATGATTTCGGGAGGGTAGTGCAGACACTGAACTCGCAGGGCGTGACTGTATGTGCGGCTGTGGTGAGAAACGGTGAGGCTATCCCGGGATTTGAGTTCCCCGAGAGGTGTGCGGCGGTCATCGGGAATGAGGCGAGGGGCTTGTCCGAGGAGGACGCAGAGCTCTGCCACAGAAGGGTGACGATAACCATGAAGGGCAGTGCCGAGTCACTCAATGCGGCGGCGGCAGGAAGTATTATTATCTGGGAGATGCTCAGGGGGTGAGCGTTTGAGCATAAAGGAACAGCTTTTGTGGCTCTGGGCGGTAATGGTGTTCGGAGCAGGAAACAAAAGAATATGGGAGCTTTCGGCAAACTATGAGGATATAACCGAGTTTGCATCGGACCTTGCAAGGGGCAGGGTATCGGGAATGTCTGACACGGAGAAAAAGAGGGTCAGAGAGGTAAAGCCCGATGATGTGAAGAAGGTCTACACACAGGTAGTGGAAAGCGGTACGAAGATATATTGTTACGGAAGTGAGGGCTATCCGCAGGCACTGACGCAGATCGCAGATCCGCCTGCAGTACTGTTTTGCAAGGGTAACCTTGACTTTCTCAACGATAGGAGCGTACTTGCCGTTGTCGGTACGAGAGAGCCTTCGGAGTATTCTGATATGGCGTGCAGACGCTTCAGCAGGGAGCTTTCACGCAGAGATGTGGTGATTGCCTCGGGGCTGGCAAAGGGGATAGATACTGCGGCTGTAACGGCTGCCTTCGAGAACGGAAAGCCCGTTGTCGGGGTATATGCAAAGGCCTTTGAGGAATGCACAGATGAAACTGAAAAAGAGCTTATCAATGCTGTATCGCAAAACGGTGCGGTGATAACGGAGTATTATCCCGGGGCTCAGAGAAATCTGTACGCCTTCAAAAACAGGAACAGAATTATGATAGGGATATCCTCGGGAGTGTTTTTTGTGGAATGCAGCTCCTCAAGCAGGGGGCTTGACAACTACATAAAGGCACTGTCGCAGGGAAAGCAGATATATGTTATGTCACCGCATGATGTTTTTGACAACAGATACTCGGGACAGGCTCACATGATACGAAACGGCTGCAAGGCTGTGTTTGCACCGTGGGATATTCTTAGCTCGCTCGGCATACCCTACAGTGAGTATCTCGACAGCGATGACATTTATCTCAGACCCTCCGATGACTTCATAGAGAAGAAGCCGAGAGGGAAAAAGAGCTCGTCTAAAAAGGCAAAGCCCAATGATGAAAAACCGAGGGAGACAGCCGCCTCGGAGCTTGATAAGCTTGAACCTCAGAGTGCTAAGCTCTGTGAGCTGATGATGTGCGGGCCTATGCTTGCAGATGAGCTTGCAGTGAAGAGCGGTCTTGACATAACCGAGGTGTTCGGTCTGCTGACTGAGCTGGAGCTTGAGGGCTATGTGAAGTCATACGCAGGAAAGATGTACGGTCTGGTATAAGGGGAGAGAAGTCCGAAAATTCGGACAGCAGCAATTAAGATAAAGGAGAGGTATTTTGGATCTTATTATCGTGGAGTCGCCTACCAAGGTTAGGACGATCAAAAGATATCTTAGCGGAGATTACGATGTTGTCGCATCTATGGGACATCTGAGGGATCTTCCGAAATCAAAGCTGGGAGTGGACATAGAGAATGATTTTGCTCCGCAGTATGTGAACATAAAGGATAAGAGTGCTCTTATCAAGGATATACAGAAAAAAGCGAAAAAGGCAGATCACGTTTATCTCGCAGGAGACCCTGACCGTGAGGGAGAGGCTATTTCGTGGCATCTGGCACAGATACTGGGTCTTGATATGAATGATGATAACCGTGTGACCTTCAACGAGATCACCGAAAGCGGTATCAAGGCAGGTATGAGCCACCCGAGAAAGATAGACTTGAACCTCGTGAATGCTCAGCAGACAAGGCGTATCCTTGACAGGATAGTGGGCTATAAGCTCTCGCCGTTTCTGTGGAGGAAGATAAGAAGAGGTCTCTCGGCAGGAAGAGTGCAGTCTGTTGCAGTGAAGATGATCTGCGACAGGGAAGAGGAGATAAGAAACTTTGTCCCTCAGGAGTACTGGTCGATAGATGCGAAGTTCTCGGCACAGGGCGAGAGGAAGATGTTCTCGGCTAAGCTTGCAAGCGTTGACGGCGAAAAGGCAGAGCTTGCAGACAAGGAGCAGACAGACAAGGTGCTTGCAAAGCTTGAGGGCGCTAAGTACACAGTCGCAAACGTAAAGAAGAGCGTTCACAGAAAGAGCCCTGCGGCTCCGTTTACAACCTCGACCCTGCAGCAGGAGGCTTCAAAAAGGCTGAGCTTTCAGGGAAGAAGAACGATGAAGGCAGCTCAGGAGCTTTACGAAGGCGTTGAGATCAAGGGCATGGGTCCTACGGGTCTTATCACCTATATGCGTACCGACAGCCAGCGTGTTTCCGATGAGGCAAGGGCTGCGGCTTATGACTTCATAAAGAAAAACTACGGCGAGAAGTATGTTCCCGAAAAGCCGAGGGTTTATAAATCAAAGGGCAGTGCTCAGGACGCTCACGAGGCTATAAGACCTACTCACCCCGAGCTTACCCCCGATATGGTGAAGGCGAGCGGAGTGACGAACGACCAGTACAAGCTTTACAAGCTTATATGGGAGAGGTTCATAGCTTCTCAGATGGCTAACTGTATGCTCAATACCGTTGCCGCTGACATCGAGGCTAACGGCTGTGTTTTCAGGGCTACGGGAAACACCGTTAAGTTTGACGGCTTCACCGTTCTGTACGAAGAGAAAAACGATGACGAGGAGAAGAAAAACGTTCTCCCCGAAATGAAAAAGGGCGATGAGCTGAAGCTTCGTGACCTTTCGGGAAATCAGCACTTTACTCAGCCCCCTGCAAGATATACCGAGGCTTCTCTTGTAAAGGCGTTCGAGGAAACAGGCATCGGCAGACCTTCTACCTATGTGCCGACGATAACCACTATCCTGAACCGCAGCTACGTTGAGCGTGAGGGCAAGTCCCTGAAGCCGACCTCGCTCGGTGAGGTAACAAATGAGCTTATGAGCAAGTGCTTCGATAAGATCGTTGATGTGAAGTTCACAGCGAATATGGAGAACTCGCTTGACGCTATCGAAAACGGCAAGAAGAGCTGGACAAAGACCCTCGGGGACTTTTACGGAGAGTTTGATAAGGAGCTCGTAAAGGCTGAGGAGGACATGGACGGCAAGCGTGTGAAGGTTCCCGATGAGGCTACAAATGAGGTCTGCGAGCTGTGCGGAAAGCCTATGGTCATAAAAATAGGCAGGTTCGGAAAGTTCATGGCTTGTACGGGCTTCCCCGATTGCAGAAACACAAAGAGGATCGTTACCGAAACAGGCGGAAGCTGCCCGTTCTGCGGAAAGAGAGTGCTTCTCAAAAAGTCAAAGAGGGGCAAGAAATATTACGGCTGTGAGGACAATCCGAACTGTTCGTTTATGACGTGGGACGTACCTACTGAGGATAAATGTCCGAACTGCGGCTCGACCCTGTTCAGAAAGGGCGGAAAGAACGGAGTGCTTATCTGCCATAAGCAGGACTGCGGCTATCAGAAGCAGCTCGGAGACGGCGGAGATAACGATGAGAGCTGATGTTATAGGTGCAGGTCTCGCAGGCTGTGAGGCTGCATGGCAGCTGGCGAAGGCAGGAGTGCAGGTAAGACTCTTTGAAATGAAGCCCGAAAAGTACTCTCCTGCACATAAATATCAGGGCTTTGCAGAGCTTGTCTGCTCAAACTCGCTCAAGGCTGACCGCATAGGCTCTGCGGCAGGAATGCTCAAGGAAGAGATGAGAAGGCTGGGCTCGGTAACTATGCTTGCGGCTGAAAGGTCAAGAGTAAGTGCGGGCGGAGCTCTGGCGGTTGACAGGTATAAATTCTCGGACGCTGTGACCGAGATGATAAGGACTGAGGAGAATATTGAGGTCATCTCCAAAGAGGTGACTGAGATACCCGAGGGTGCCTGCGTTATCGCAACGGGACCGCTCACAAGTGACGGTCTTGCAGGCAGCATTCAGGAGCTTTGCGGAGAGTATCTGTACTTTCATGATGCGGCAGCGCCTATTGTGACGGCTGAGAGCATTGATATGGACAAGGCGTTTTTTGCCTCACGCTATGACAGGGGAGAGGCTGACTACATCAACTGCCCGATGAACAAAGAGGAGTATGAGCGTTTTTACAATGAGCTCATAAATGCTGAGTCTGCTCCGCTTCACGAGTTTGATAAGGAGCACTTCTCAAAGATCGGCTTTAAGGTTTACGAGGGCTGTATGCCTGTTGAGGCTCTGGCAAAAAGGGGCGAGGACACTATGCGCTTCGGTCCGCTGAAGCCTGTGGGTCTGCGTGACCCGAGGACAGATAAAAGACCCTACGCTGTAGTTCAGCTGAGAGCTGAGAACGCAGAGGGCTCGATGTACAATCTTGTGGGCTTTCAGACAAATCTGAAATTCGGTGAGCAGAAGCGGGTGTTCTCTCTTATCCCCGGGCTTGAAAATGCCGAGTTCGTAAGATACGGCGTTATGCACAGAAATACGTTTATAAACTCTCCGAAGCTTCTGACAGCACAGTTTGAGATGAGAGAGAGACCTCTCACGTTCTTTGCGGGTCAGATAACGGGAGTTGAGGGCTATATAGAGTCGGCGGCAAGCGGTATTTTTGCAGGACTTAGTTTAGCCCGTGAGCTTTCGGGCAAAGCCCCTGTGACACTGCCGAGAGAAACTATGCTCGGAGCACTGGCGGCATATATCAGCGACCCGACAGTTGAGAGCTTTCAGCCTATGGGCTGTAATATGGGGATACTTCCCGATATAGGTGAGAGGATAAGAGATAAAAAGCTCAAATATGAAAGGCTTGCACAAAGAGGACTTGACAGCCTTGATAAGCTGACAGAGACGCTCTGACAGGAGGTGTCAGTGCATGAAGATCGGACATCTTGATGTGGCAGAATTTATGGATACATTCAGATTCTGTATTTATAACTGGTTCGGAGTGTTCCTGCTTATGGCACTGGCAGTAGTTATGATGGGCACAGGCAAGCGAAGCGGCATCAGGGAGAGAATGGTCTGGGGGATAGTTCACGGAACTGTATCGGGGATATGGTTCGTGGTGGACTGCGTGCCCTGGGCAAATCTGGTGGCGGCACAGCTGTGGGTCAGAAAGACGAGAGGTCTTGACACGGCAGAGAAAAAGTACACAGAGTATATGGATAATGCTCAAAGCCACGCTGTCCTTGCCGAAAGGCAGGCGGCGGTGCTGGGCTCGATACTGTTTGTGGCGGCATCGCTTGCACTTTTGTTCATAGGTATCAGAGCTCTTACAGGGAAGAGCCGTTATGGAAAAGGCTCTGCGGCAGTCGGTACTGTAAACCTTATAATGGCTCTGGGTTATCTGATCTGTGCGGTGCTTTGTATTTGCAGGTCGGTCTCAGACGCAGGAAAGATCTGATACAGGTCGGAGATAAGAAGCAAGAGGGTCTTTTGCCTCTTATGTCTGACCTTGGAAAAAAGGAGGATAATCATGAATATAGTAATAGACGCATTCGGCGGAGATAATGCACCTTTGCAGGTGCTTAAAGGGTCGATAGATGCTCATAACGATTTCGGTGTAGATGTAACACTGGTCGGTGATGAGGAGAGGATAAAGAAGTGTGCCGAGCAGAACGGCCTTGACATTACAGGGCTTAAAATAAAGCACGCAGATACGGTTATCGACATCTGCGAGGAGCCTACAGAGGTGATCAAGGGCAAGAAGGACTGCTCAATGGCAGTGGGTATGAAAATGGTCGCTGACGGTGAGGGCGATGCCTTCGTTTCGGCAGGCTCGACAGGAGCGCTGGTGGTCGGTGCGACATTTATTGTAAAGCGTATCAAGGGCGTTAAAAGACCGGCTCTTGCAACAGTTCTTCCTACAGCAGGCGATCCTACTATGCTTCTTGACTGCGGTGCAAATGCAGAGTGCCGTCCCGAGATGCTTGTACAGTTCGGTATTATGGGCTCGGCTTATATGAATAAGATAATCGGAGTTAAAGAGCCAAAGGTTGCACTTGCAAACATCGGTGCTGAGGAAACAAAGGGAAGAGAGCTTGACCTTGCGGCTTATAAGCAGCTGCAGGCAGCACCTGTAAACTTCATCGGAAACCTGGAGGCAAGACAGCTTCCTTTGGGTGACTGCGATGTGTGCGTTGCCGACGGCTTCAGCGGAAACCTGCTTCTGAAGCTTTATGAGGGTATGGCGAAGTTCTTCTCGGGAGAGCTTAAAAACATACTCACAAGCGGAGCAAAGAGTAAGATAGCGGCTCTGATGATACTCAAAAACATAAAGGATTTCCGCAAGAGAATGGATTACTCGGAGTACGGCGGAGCACCGCTTCTCGGTACTGCAAAGCCTGTTATAAAGGCTCACGGCTCGTCTGATGCGAAGGCATTCTACAACGCTATCAGACAGGCTAAGCTCTACATTGAGAGGGACGTTATCAACGAGATCACCGATGCTCTCGAGACTATGAAAAACTCAAAGAGCGGAGATGCTGACAAATGAATGAACAGACCGCTGTAAAGCAGTTTCAGGAGAAGATAGGCTACAGGTTCAAGGACGAGAGCCTGCTCTTTGAAGCGCTTTCACATTCGTCCTATGCGAATGAAAACAAGAAGACAAGAAACAGCAACGAAAGGCTGGAGTTTTTGGGCGACTCGGTGCTGTCGATAGTTGTTTCAGACCATATTTTCGAGCACTACAAGCACCTGCCCGAGGGCGAGCTCACTAAGATGAGGGCAAGCCTTGTGTGTGAAAAGGCACTGTTTGAGTTCTCGAAGAAGATAGACTTAGGCTCGTATATTTTCCTCGGAAAGGGCGAGGAAATGACGGGCGGCAGAACAAGACCCTCAATAGTGTCAGACGCTTTCGAGGCGGTTATTGCAGCTATTTATCTTGACGGCGGAATGGAGATAGTTTCACGGTATATCCTTTCGTTCCTGCCCGAGAATATAACTCCCGATTTCTCTGTTTTCCACGACTACAAAACTGCACTGCAGGAGGTAATTCAGA
>ONLC01000120.1 GCA_900318545.1 uncultured Eubacteriales bacterium | reverse complement strand
TAATAACAATAGCACTGATTATCATTGCAATATGGTAGTCAACCCCGAAGAGGGAGTTGAAAAGAGTTCCGCAGGCCTTGAAGCCCGATGCCGTATACGGCACGAAGAACACAAGGATTATCACTGCCGAAAGTCCCATGATAATACGCTTATTGTCACGGTAGCGGTCTGAAAAGAAATCGGGGATAGTGATAGAGCCTGTTTTCTGAGAGTAAACTCTCAGCCTTTTTGCTACGAACAGCCAGTTAAGGTAGGTTCCTGCCGCAAGGCCTATAACCGTCCAGCCTACCTCGGCACAGCCGAAGAAGTAAGCAAGTCCGGGCAGTCCCATAAGAAGATAGCTGCTCATGTCCGAGGCTTCGGCACTCATGGCTGAAACTATCGGTCCGAGCTTTCTTCCGCCGAGATAAAAGTCACCGACGTTTTTGTTTCGTTTTGAGAACACGATACCTATAACCACCATCATCAGCATATAGAGAATGATAGTTATGAGTATACATATCTGTCCTGTTGTCATTCATATACTTCCCTTCTGAAAAATTGTCAAAGACACTACTATTATAATATATTTTTGCTTAATTGTCAAATGTGGGCAATTCATAAAGAATACACCGTCAATTTGCAGATATTTTAACAAAAATCCTTGACAATGGCTCTCAGATGTTGTATAATTTCTATATATTTAACTGAAAGGCGGAATTACCATTATGGCAAACAGAATGATACTCAATGAAACCTCATATTTTGGCGCAGGTGCGATCTCTGAGGTCGTTACCGAGGCTCAGAAAAGAGCATTTAAGAAAATCCTCGTTGTTACTGACCCCGATCTGATAAAGTTCGGTGTTACTGACAAGGTAACAAAGCTTCTCACAGAGGCAGGCATACCCTTTGAGGTATTCTCAAACGTTAAGGCTAACCCGACAGTTGCCTGCGTTAAGGACGGTGTAGAGGTATTTGCTAAGGCAGGTGCTGACTCTATCGTTGCTGTGGGCGGCGGCTCTGCTATGGACACCGCAAAGGCTATCGGCATCATCACCAATAACCCCGAATTTGCAGATGTTGTTTCCCTTGAAGGCGTAGCTGACACTAAAAAGCCCTGCGTTCCTATCATTGCAGTGCCCACTACAGCAGGCACTGCTGCTGAGGTAACTATCAACTATGTTATCACAGATGAAGAAAAGAAGAGAAAGTTTGTATGCGTTGACCCTCATGACATTCCGATAGTTGCAGTTGTTGACAGCGATATGATGTCCTCAATGCCCAAGGGGCTGACAGCTTCTACAGGTATGGACGCTCTTACACATGCTATCGAGGGCTACACCACACTGGCTGCGTGGGAGCTTACCGATATGATGCACCTGAAAGCTATAGAGATCATCGGAAGAAGCCTCAGAAAGGCTGTCGAGAATGACCCCGAAGGCCGTGAGGGAATGGCTCTCGGTCAGTATGTGGCAGGAATGGGCTTCTCAAATGTTGGTCTGGGTGTTGTTCACGGAATGGCTCACCCTCTGGGAGCTTTCTATGATACACCTCACGGAATTGCAAACGCTGTATTGCTGCCTTATGTAATGGAGTACAATGCTCCATACACAGGAGACAAGTTCAAGTATATCGCCGAGGCTATGGGTGTTGACACAGCAGGCATGGACGAGGACGCTTACAGAAAGGCCGCTGTTGACGCTGTAAAGCAGCTCTCCAAGGACGTTGGAATCCCCGAGAAGCTTCACGAGATAGGTGTTAAGGAAGAGGATCTGCAGGCACTTTCGGAGTCGGCATTTGCTGATGTCTGCACAGGCGGAAACCCAAGACCCTGCACAGTTGAGTCTATCCTCGAAATTTACAAGAAAGCATTCTGATAATTATCGCAGTGATAAAAATGAGCCGAACGGATATAATATACCGTTCGGCTCTTCTTGTTATAAGCTTCTGCAGGCGATGACAGATACGCCTGTTCCTGCGGCGTTTTCAAGGAGGGTATCTCCCATTTTTACGGGCAGCGGCACGGTCAGAGACTTGATAGCTTCAACCACCTCAAAGATCTTGTCCTTCGGGACAGGGTCTTTTGTTTTGACCGGTATCGGCCTGCCGTTATCGGCAAGGGCTGTTGTGGTCACTACCCTGACGGGTGCAGTAAGCTCGGTCTTGGCGTAGGTCTCACCTCTCGGGCAGGTGTTGCCTGTTACGGATATAACCTCGCCGTTTTCGACCTCTGCTGTGAGCATACAGCCCATAGGACAGTTTATACAAATAAGCTCCTTAGTCATGACTGCACCTCCTCGATGTATACGTTTATGTCCTCGGTGAGAGCTTCAAGCCTGTCCTTTTTCAGGATAATATCAAGCATCTCACTCGGAACAAGAATACGGGACTTTCTTCTTAATACCTCAGTCTCGCCCGACTTTATTACTATGCTTACATTCTTGTAAACACCTGTCACACGGAAGCGTATATGTGTAAGGTCTGAAAGGTCATCAGTGTTTATCTTCGAGGGAACTGTATAGCGGACACCGTTTCCGACTGTAAGGCTAAGCTCCCTGCCGCCTGTGTGTCTGCCCTCACGAACATAGTGTGATGCATTCTCGCCTGCCCTTGCACTTTCCTCTGAGACAAAGTCAACAAGATCATGAACGTGCAGTACATTTCCGCAGGAGAACACACCCTCGATACTGGTTTCAAGCTTTTCGTTTACATAAGCTCCGTTGGTTCTCAGGTCTATCTCAATGCCTGCTCCCGAGGTAATCTCGTTTTCGGGGATAAGGCCGCAGGAAAGAAGAAGCGTATCACAAGGGTAATACTCCTCAGTGCCCTCGATCGGCTGATTTTTCTCATCTACCTGTGCGATATATACACCCTCAAGCTCTTCCTTGCCCTTGATGTCAACTACAGTATGGCTTAAAAGAAGCGGTATGCCGTAGTCATCAAGGCACTGCACTATGTTCCTTTTAAGGCCGCTTGAATATGGCATAAGCTCAGCAACCGCCGCAACGTGAGCACCCTCTAAGGTCATTCGTCTTGCCATGATGAGCCCTATGTCGCCCGAGCCGAGAATTACAACCTCTCTGCCGACATGGGCACCCTCTAAGTTCACAAGCTTCTGTGCTGTGCCTGCGGTGTACACTCCCTTTGGACGGAAGCCGGGTATATTAAGAGCACCTCTCGGCCTTTCACGGCAGCCCATCGCAAGGATAACTGCCTTTGCGTAAATAGTAGCTGCTCCCCTCTTTGAGCTTATAAGGCTTACTGCCTTTCTGCCGTCTTTAAGTGCCTGTATATCAAGCACCATAGTGTTAAGCTCATAGGGAATGTCAAGCTCCTTTACCTGCTCGGCATAACGCTCTGCGTACTCGGGACCTGTAAGCTCCTCCTTGAAGGTGTGAAGCCCGAAGCCGTTATGGATACACTGGTTGAGTATGCCTCCGAGAACGCTGTCACGCTCAAGGATAAGAATATCATCTGTGCCTGCCTTTTTAGCACCTATTGCGGCTGCCATTCCGGCAGGACCTCCGCCGATTATGAGGATATCGTACTCAGTTTTCATTTCGGGCTCACCTCGCTTTCATAAACACCGTTTTTGCGGACATCTTCTATCTTAATTCCGAGCTTTTCAGCTATGAGTGCCATAGTGGTCGGTGAGCAGAAGCCGGCCTGACACCTGCCCATGCCTGCTCTTGTACGGCGCTTTACTCCGTCAAGGGTGGTCGCTCCGAGAGGTCTGTTTATAGCATCTCTGATCTCGCCCTCGGTGACGGTCTCACAGCGGCATACTATCCTGCCGTAGGCGGGGTCTTTTTCTATGAGAGCGCTCTTCTCTTCATCTGAGAGAGCCGCAAAATGAACAACGCCCTTTCTTGTATCAATGAAGCTATCCTTTTTCTCAAGCGTAAGTCTCTTTCCGACAAGCTCTGCGAGGTACTCACCTATCGCAGGTGCTGAGGTGAGCCCGGGGGACTCAATGCCTGCTGCATCTATAAAGCCTTCGACCTCGGTCTCTTCAATTATGAAGTCGCCGCTTTCACCAACTGCCCTGAGGCCTGTGAAGCTGGTTATCACCTTATTGAACGGAACATTCTTAACCGAAAGCGAGCCCTTTGCCCTGACCTCACTGAGCCCCTGTTTTGTGGTTGAGGTGTTTTCCTTGTCATCAATGTTCTCGGCTGTAGGGCCTGCAAGAAGGTTGCCGTGAACAGTCGGGGTCACAAGTATGCCCTTGCCCATTTTTGTAGGCAGCTGGAAGATCGTTCTTGAAACCAAACCGCCTGCGGCCTTGTCCATAAGCATATATTCGCCGCGTCTTGGGATAAGCTTCATGGGGCTCCTGCTTACCATAGAGTGTATCCTGTCAGCATAAACGCCTGCGGCATTGATGATGAGCTTTGCCTCGATCTCCCCCTTTGAGGTTGTGACCTTGAAGCCCTCATCGGTCTTCTCTATTGACTTAACCTCTTCGGAGAGCCTGAACTCAACTCCGTTTGCATAAGCATTCTCGGCAAAGGCAAGGGTCATCTCAAACGGACAGACTATAGCTGAGCTCTCTGCCCTGAGTGCAGATACGACCTCATCGGTAAGGGCAGGCTCTAAGCTTCTGGCTTCGTCTCCCGAAATTATTGACAGCCCCTTGACTCCGTTTTTCTCTCCACGCTCCAGAAGAGTTTTAAGACCGTCCTGCTGTGCTTCATCAAAGCAGAGAACAAAGGCTTCGTTCCTTTTGTAGGCAAAGTCAAGCTTCTGAGAGAGCTCCTCCATCATTTCTGAGCCCCTGACATTAAGCTTGGCTTTCAGCGTTCCCGGCTCAGCATCAAAGCCTGCATGGACTATTGCAGAGTTTGCCTTTGTAGTGCCCTCGCAGACATCGCTCTCCTTATCGGCCACACAGACCGAGAGCTTGTACTTTGAGAGCTCTCTGGCAGCCGCACAGCCTACGGCTCCTGCTCCGATTATCAGTACATCAAACATTTTATCGACCTCCTGTGTATATAATACGACCCCGAAGAAGGCTCTCAGCCTCGGAATCAAAAAAAGAATAACTTTTCTATAGACCGACAGACAGACCTGCTCTGCAGGCAGAGCTCCTTATATATCAGTGTCAGTTTCAGTTTCAGTCTCAGTAACAGTATCAGTATCAGTGTCAGTCTCAGTAACAGTATCAGTATCAGCTTGATTTGCTTGAATTTGCTAAGCAAATTAAGCAATTGCTTATTTTAGTCAAGCAAATCAAGCAATTGCTTATTTCAGTCAAGCAAATCAAGCAATTGCTTAAAATAGTCAAGCAAATCAAGCAATTGCTTAAAATAGTCAAGCAAATCAAGCAAGTGCTTAAAATAGTCAAGCAAATTAAGCAAGTGCTTAAATTAATCAAGCAAATTAAGCAAGTGCTTAAATTAGTCAAGCAAATCAAGCAATTGCTTATTTTAGTCAAGCAAATTAAGCAAGTGCTTAAAATAGTCAAGCAAATTAAGCAAGTGCTTAAAATAGTCAAGCAAATCAAGCAATTGCTTGGAATATCCAGTCTGATATCATTATACCACACGTAAAGTAAAATGTAAAGAAGAAAGTTTACAAAGTACGTTTGACAATATAGTATAAGATGTGCTATAATAATCTGTAATAGACAACGGCTTTGCCGTATGCTCTTATAAGAACTAAGGAGTTGTTGATATGTCTGTTTTTCGTATTTATGTTGAGAAGAAGCCTGAGTTTGCTGTGGCTTCAAAGAGCCTTGTTAAGGATATAAAGTCTGCACTGGGGCTCGATGCGGTAAAGGATATCAGAGTTATAAACCGCTATGACGCTGAGGGTCTGCCGAAGAGCGACTTTGACCTTGCTGTGCCTGTGGTATTCTCAGAGCCTGCTGTAGATGTCACCTATGACAAGCTCCCTCAGATAATTGAAGGTGAGACTATGTTCGCTGTTGAGTATCTGCCCGGCCAGTTTGACCAGAGGGCTGATTCCTGTGCTCAGTGTATTTCTCTGCTGACAGGAGGAAAAAGGCCTGTTGTAAAGTCGGCTACGGTTTATATAGTGTCGGGAAAGCTCTCCGAGGAGGAGATAGCTAAGCTTAAATCATATATTATTAACCCTGTTGAGTCGAGAGAGGCTGCTCTTGTTGAGTTCGATACTCTCGATATCAAGTACGATATACCGACTGAGGTAGATACTATTGACGGCTTTATCTACTCTACAGAGGATGACCTGAAAGCTATGCTCTCTGAGCTCGGTCTTGCAATGGACCTTGATGATATAAGGTTCTGCCGTGACTATTTCAGAGATCAGGAAAAGCGCAACCCCACTATCACTGAGATCAGAATGATAGATACATACTGGTCAGACCACTGCCGTCATACAACGTTCCTGACTATTGTTGACAATGTGGACATCAAGGCTGACTATATCGCAGACACATTCAAGGACTATGTAAATACAAGAAAAGACCTGTACGCAGGCAGAACAGACAAGCCCATTACTCTTATGGACCTTGCCTGCATAGGTGCTAAGCAGCTTAAAAAGGCAGGACTTCTCAAAGACCTTGACGAGAGCGAGGAGATAAATGCCTGCTCGGTAAAGATAACTGTAGACGTTGACGGCAAGCCCGAGGACTGGCTGCTGATGTTCAAGAATGAAACTCACAACCACCCGACTGAGATCGAGCCCTTCGGCGGTGCTGCTACCTGTCTCGGAGGTGCTATCAGAGACCCGCTTTCGGGACGTTCATACGTTTATCAGGCTATGAGAGTTACAGGTGCGGGAAATCCGCTTGTGCCTGTTGCTGATACTATTCAGGGAAA
>ONLC01000040.1 GCA_900318545.1 uncultured Eubacteriales bacterium | reverse complement strand
GAACGTAAAGATAATGGAAAACACTATCATGTGCGCCGTGAAGCAGACATCAACAGGCTACTCCGCATTTCTTAAAAAGCAGGACGATACCTACCTCACAGCAAACTGCCACTTCATGATACTCGCAACAGGCGGTATCGGCAGAGTTTACCAGTTTACGACCAATTCTGCTATCGCTACCGGCGACGGTATTACTTTCGCATACGAAATGGGCGCGAAAATCAAGAATCTCAGCTATGTACAGTTCCACCCGACTGCCTTCAACAACAGAAGCACCCGTGAGTGCTTCCTTATCTCCGAGGCTGTAAGGGGAGAGGGTGCATACCTCAAAAACTGCTATAAAGAGCGTTTTATGGACAGGTATGACAAGAGACTGGAGCTTGCTCCGAGAGATGTTGTATCGCACTCCATTATCTTTGAGTCAAAGAGAACAGGTTCGGACGAATTCTGGCTTGACATCAGTCATAAAGATCCGGAATTCATAAAAGAGCGTTTCCCGATGATCTATGAGAATCTTCTCAAATACGGCTATGACCTTACAAAAGAGCCTGTGCCTATATATCCGTGTCAGCACTACCTTATGGGAGGTATCGACGTTGATGAGTGGGCAAGAACAGGTGTCGAGGGTCTTTATGCCTGCGGTGAGTGCTCGCATACGGGCGTTCACGGAAATAACAGACTTGCTAGCAACTCTCTTCTGGAGGCTCTTGTGTTCTCAAAGAGGGCAGCAAAGGACATTGCAGAAAAGCTTTCCAAAGAAGAGAAGAAGGAGCTTGTCTCCTATGAATTCAAGGTTGATAAGAATGCTCCGCCGATACCTAAGGGCATACGCACGGACATCAGGAGAGTTATGCAGAAGGCATACTTTGTAAAATAATGGATTTCCTGAACAGATACAGCTTCAGGCTTGACCGTGACTATATCGAGGCTAGGAACTTAGCAACAGTCGCATACATAGTTCTGAGCGAGGCCTGCGACATTGCCTTCGGCAACGTTGAGCTTGATATCGACTACGAAGCAGGCTTCTAGGGGGTGCGAAAAATGTTTATGCAGTTTCAGACAGATGACATTATAAAGACCGCTCTTAATGAGGACATTAACTATATTGACGTTACTACCGACCTTCTTGTAGACGAAAATGCGGTCAGCACTGCGAAGTATGTATCCAAAGACGAGGGCGTGCTGTGCGGTATAGATATAGCAATGAGAGTGTTTACTCTTATTGACCCCGAAACTAAGTTTGAGATACTTATCCATGACGGTGAGCGTGTGAAAAAGGGCGACATCATAGCACGCATAACAGGAAAGACAAGAGTGCTTCTTAAAGGCGAAAGAACTGCTCTGAACCTTGTTCAGCATATGTCGGGTATAGCTACGGCGACAAACAAGCTGGTTCAGCTTACTGAGGGCACTAAGGCATCTATCGCCGATACGAGAAAGACGCTCCCCGGGCTCAGGGCTATACAGAAATATGCAGTCACAGTTGGCGGCGGAAGAAACCACCGCTATAACCTTTCAGACTGTGTAATGCTGAAGGACACTCACCTTGACGCTTACGGAAGCATTACAAATGCGGTCAAGGCTCTCAGGGAGAAGCTCGGTCACACTGTAAAGATTGAGGTCGAGGTAGGAACGCTTGAGGAGCTTAAAGAAGCACTGGAAACAGGCGTTGAGATTATAATGCTCGACAATATGAGCTGTGAGCTTATGGCTGAGGCTGTGAGGATCGCAGACGGCAGAGCAAAGCTTGAAGCATCGGGGAATGTTTCCGAGCAGACGGTAAGGGCTATCGCTCAGACAGGTGTGGATATAATATCTGTGGGAGCTATAACACACTCGGTAAAAGCATTTGACATCAGCATGAAAATAGAAAAATAACAGGAGGAATTATTATGCCATACATTAACGTTAAAACTAATCAGCAGATCGCAGAGGATACAGCAGAGTCCGTTAAGGCTCAACTCGGACAGGCTATCACAGCTATCCCGGGCAAATCCGAGGGCTGGCTCATGGTAGGTGTCGAGGACGGTGCCAAGCTCTGGTTCAAGGGCGATGACGCTCCTGCCGCTATGGTAACTGTAAGCCTTTACGGCGGTGCTTCATCGGGCAATCTTTCAAATCTTACGGGCAGGATAACCGATATACTTAATTCTGACCTTAATATCCCTGCCGATAGGATCTATGTAGCGTATTTCCCGACAGACGACTGGGGCTGGAACGGCTCAAATTTCTGAGACCGAAAGGTGATATAAAATGGCTAAAAGTATAATGGACACAGAAAGGCAGTTTCATATAAGAACTCTGCCCGAGGAGGTAGGCCGCTACGTTATTTTAGCAGGCGACCCCGGGCGTATTCCCGTGATAGCAGAGCACTTTGAGAATGCCCGTCAGGTGGCACAGAACCGTGAGTTCAACGTCTGGACGGGAACTCTTGACGGCGAAAAGATTACTGCCTGCTCAACAGGCATCGGAGGCCCCTCTGCGGCTATAGCTGTGGAGGAGCTTATCAAGTGCGGAGCTGATACCTTTATCCGTGTGGGAACAAGCGGCGGAATGGACCTTAAAGTTTACGGCGGAGATCTGTGCATAGCTCAGGCGGCTGTAAGGTCTGAGGGCACAAGCCGTGAGTATATCCCGATAGAGTACCCCGCTGTCGCTGACTTTGATGTTACCTGTGCTCTTGCCGAGGCGGCAAAGGCTCTTTCGGAGGACAAGAACGGTCACAGATATCATGTAGGAGTTGTACACTGCAAGGACAGCTTCTACGGAGAGGTTGAGCCTGACTCCGTTCCCGTGAGCAGAATGCTCAACGAGAACTGGGATATGTACCTCAGAAGCGGCTGCCTGACCTCCGAAATGGAGTGTGCGGCTATATTCTCGGTAGCTGCGGCAAGGCACGTTCGTGCAGGCGGAGTGATAGGTGCTATCTGGAATGTTGAGCGTTCAAAGGACGGGCTCGAGGACAATGTAAATGAGGACGTAAGCCGAGGTATTGCCTGTGCAGTGAACGCTATGAGAATACTTATTAAAAAAGATAAGGGCTGATATCACCGCCCTGTCACATTTGCGGTCTATAATAAAGACTGCTCTTATTCAGAGGTCATATTTTTAGAAAAGAGGAAAGAAAATGATAAAAAAATACTTAGCTGCCGCACTCGCACTTACAATGTGCGTTTGTACGTTTACAGCCTGTGCAAAGGATTCCGACAGCTCATCAAGCTCTAAAAGCTCATCATCTTCATCAAAGGCAGACAGCTCTTCTGCATCGTCTGAGGTGATGACTCCGGGCTCCGATCTTATTGATGATGGTGAAACTGCCGAGACGCCAGTGCCCGACCCAGCCCTTGTTATCGACGGCGAGGAGCAGGATATATCGAATCTTGTTGTCTGCACTATTGACGGATACGATGTTGACTTTGATATGTTCAGATACTATTATTATTACACGCTCAACCGTTATCAGAGCTCCTACGGTGCCACGATCGACACTATAAAGGAAACTGAGGGCGGCTTTGATCTCTTCCTTGAGGACGTAGTTACATCACTGAAGCAGGAAATGGTCGCAAAGGAGCTTGCAGAGGAAAATGATATAGCACTTGATGATGCTGATCTTAAATCTGTTCAGGAGCAGATAGATTCTGCAAAGGCTAACTACGATACCGATGAGGCGTTTCAGGATGAGCTGAAAAAGAGCTACCTTACTCCCGAGCTTTTTGAAACTATGCTCAAAAATGCAGCTCTTTACCAGAAGGTGCATGACACTCTCTTCATTAACGAGGGCAAGTATGCGACCACTAAGGAGGACTTTAAGACTATTGTTCAGGATCCCGAGCAGTTCTGCCGTGAGATACATATAATGATACCTTACTACTCGCAGGCTGAGCTTGATGACAGCACCGCCGAGAGCTATGATACTATGTCGCTGTCTGAGAAGGTGTATGCTAAGCAGATGGCATTCTATCAGCTTGATGAGGACGCTCAGCAGAAAGCCAAGGATAAGGCTAAGGAGCTCGCTGAGAGCCTGCTCAAGGAAGCTCAGGAAACCGATGACTTCAGCAAGCTTGTTGAGAAGGAGGGCTACGATGTAGGTCTTGAAGACGCTACAAACGGCTACTATATCTCGAAGGGATCAACAGGCTATCCCGAATCTCTTGTCGAAGCCGCATTTGCACTTGATGAGGACGAGGTGTCCTCTGAGCTGACAGTTGATGAAACCTACGGCTACTTTATCATCAAGCGTCTGCCGATAGATATGGAGTACGTTGAGAACAATATCGAGAGCATGATAGAGTCCTACGATTATCCTGTTATCGAGAAGGTATACTCCGAGTATCTGGAGAAGATGAAGGTTACCTACTTTGATAAGTGGGATAAGATAACCGCTGACAGCGTTTCGTAAGTATAAACGGAGCTGACTTGGACAAGCTAAGATTTGCAGAGGTCTGTGAGCAGATCGTCGGTGCTGAGAGAGCACGAAACGGCATAGGAACGCTCGGAGAGAAAACTCTGCACGCTGTACTGAAAACCTATTTTGAGCCTGACCCCGACAGTCAGGAGATCAGGGTCGGGAGCTTTGTTGCCGATATCTGCGGTGAGAACGGCATTATCGAGATACAGACAAGACAGTTTTATCGCCTTGTAAAAAAGCTTGAGGCCTTTCTTGAATATGCCGATGTTACGGTGGTTTATCCGCTGTGCCCTGTGAAATATGTTCGCTGGCTTGACCCCGAAACAGGGGAGCTGTCCGAGCGGCACAAGTCACCGAGAAGGACGACTCTTCACGATATTTTTTCAGAGCTTCCCGACATCAAGTACGCACTTGACAATCCACGCTTTAAGCTTTGTGTCTGCCTTATCGAGGCTGAGGATATCCGTTATCTGAACGGCTGGTCAAAGAACAGAAAGAGGGGCTCTTCACGCTGTGACAGAGTGCCGATAGCCCTTATAGATGAGGTCTGGTTTGAAAGGCCTGAGGACTATGCAAGGCTTATCCCCGAGGGGCTGCCCGAGGAGTTTACCTCAAAGGACTATGCCAAGATATGCAGAACAGGTACAGAGCTTGCAAGGTCGGAGCTTAATGTGCTGTGCTATCTGGGGCTCGTTGAGAATACGGGCAAAAGAGGACACAGCAAGCTTTACAGAAAAACACCCGGAAGGATAGAATAGATTTGAAAAAACTCAAAAGGATCGTCTGCGGATTGCTGGCTGCTGTTATAATGCTGCCGTGCTTACCTGTTCAGGCGTTTGAATTTACTCCGAAAAAAGATGAAGACGGAGACGGAAAGCTCGATGATATGCGGCTTTACTCCGAATCGGTCTTTATGATGGATATGGACACGGGAGAGGCTCTTGTGCAGATAAATGCTGATGAGGAACGCTCTCCTGCATCGCTTACAAAGATAATGACGGCAGTGCTGCTGCTTGAGCACTTTGACGGTGATGCCGAAGCAATGAAGGCTGAAAAGTACAGTGCAGGAACAGAAGCCTTCGATGAGCTCTACGGAACAGGAGCCTCAACGGCAGATATTCAGCCGGGTGAGGAGGTTACCGCTTATGATCTGCTGGCAGCCTTAATGCTGCCGTCCTCCTGTGAGGCTGCTAATATCATCGCACTGAATATCAGCGATTCGCTTGCGGACTTTGCTCAGATGATGAATGATAAGGCAGCAGAGCTTAAAATGGAGCACACTCATTTCTCGAATGCTCACGGCTATATCACAAGTCAGAATTATTCAAGCTGCCGTGATATTGCAATTCTCTGCAAATATGCGATAGATAAATATCCGCTTTTCTGCGATATAGTTTCTATGACTGAATATACTCTGGGCGCTACGGAGTTCCACCCCGAGGGAACGGACATCTATAATACAAATCTTCTGCTCTCGCCATACTATGACTACTACTACGATACGGTCAAGGGAATCAAGACGGGAACCCTTGATGCAGCAGGCCGCTGTCTGGCATCATACTGTGAGGACGAGGGCCTGAGATACCTGATAGTTACTATGGGAGCTCCTATGGAGAAGCTTGCCGAGGACGAGCAGAAGGGAATAGATGAGCCCGAGTCGCTGTACGCTGATGATGAGGTCTACTACAATATGCTTGACCACATACATCTTTATGACTGGGCTTTCCAGAGCCTTGTAGCGACCGACTTCATTGACAAGAACAGCGAGATAACCGAAGCTAAAGTATCATACGGCAAGGGTAAGGACTATGCAAACCTAAAGCCTGCGGAGGGCTTCACAAGGCTGTGGCCGTATTACGTTAAGATGAAGGACATCGAGCAGAAGATAACGGTCTATGATAACATTATAGCACCTGTCGAGGTAGGCGATGTGCTCGGTAAGCTTGACCTGACCTACAAGGGAAAGAAGATAGCAACGGTCGATCTTGTGTCCACAACAAAGGTGGAACGCTCGGGCGTCAAGGAAAAGGTTAAGATAGCCAAGAGCTATTTCAGCTCGGGAGTGTTCAAAACAACGCTTATAATCGTATTTGTGCTATGTGCGGCATATATTATCATTTATGTTGTGATAGCACAGAAGAAATATCTGAAATAAAAAAATGCCTCGCTCTAAAAAGCGAGGCATTATATTTTATATTATCCCTTATACTCTGTGCCATAGTAGCAGGCAAGGTATATTTCTTTCAGCTCTGAGATCAGCGGGTAACGAGGATTTGCTCCTGTACACTGATCGTCAAATGCGTCCTCTGACATCTGGTCGAGGGTCGCCAGGAAGTCCTCCTCGCTGATACCGTAGTCAGCGATAGTTCTCTTGCAGCCTGTGTCCTCCTTGAGCTTTGCGATCTTCTTCAAGAGCTGCTCAAAGGTGTCCTTATCGTTCTTTCCGAAGATACCAAGTGAATTTGCAACTTCAACATAACGCTCTAAGGTGTGTGGGTGATCGTACTGCGAGAATGTACCCATCTTGCGTGGTACGGGGTTAGCATTGAAACGCATAACGTTCTCGATAACGAGAGCACAGCAGATACCGTGAGGCAGGTGGTGATAAGCACCCAGCTTATGTGCAAGCGAGTGTCCTATACCGAGGAAGGCATTTGCAAATGCCATACCTGCCATAGTTGCTGCGTGAGCCATATTCTCTCTTGCCTTAACGGCAGTCTGACCGTTCTCAACGCACTCCAGCAGATTGTCAAAGGTAAGCTTCAAAGCCCTCAGAGCAAGACCGTCAGTGAAGTCTGTAGCCATAACAGATGCGTAAGCCTCAAGAGCGTGTACCATAGCATCAAGTCCCGATGCGCAGGTAAGTCCCTTAGGTGCGGACATCATAAGATCGGTGTCAACAATAGCCATATTGGGCATAAGCTCGTAATCAGCAAGAGGATACTTGTGACCTGTCTTATCATCGGTGATAACTGCAAAAGGCGTTACCTCAGAGCCTGTACCCGACGATGTAGGAATTGCCACGAACTTAGCCTTTATACCCATTTTCGGGAAGGTGTAAACTCTCTTTCTTATATCTATGAAGCGCATAGCCATGTCCATAAAGTCAGCATCGGGGTGCTCATAAAGTACCCACATGATCTTTGCTGCGTCCATAGCCGAGCCGCCGCCCAGTGCGATAATAACATCGGGCTCGAAAGCTGTCATAGCCTTTGTACCTTCAAGCGCACAGCTCAGAGTCGGGTCGGGAGCCACGTTAAAGAATGTCTCGTGAGTAATGCCGAGCTGATCGAGCTTATCGGTTATGCACTTTGTATAGCCGTTCTTGTAGAGGAAGCTGTCGGTTACTATGAAGGCTCTCTTCTTGCCCATAACGTTTTTCAGCTCATCAAGTGCAACAGGCAGACAGCCCTTCTTGAAATAAACCTTTTCGGGGGATCTGAACCAAAGCATATTCTCTCTCCTCTCGACTACTGTTTTGATGTTAAGCAGGTGCTTGATACCGACATTCTCGGAAACGGAGTTGCCGCCCCACGAGCCGCAGCCCAGTGTAAGTGACGGTGCAAAGTCGAAGTTGTAAAGGTCTCCGATACCGCCGAGTGATGACGGCGTATTGATTATCAGACGACAGGTCTTCATTCTCTCTGCGAACTTCATAAGCTTCTCACGCTCGTTCACATTGTCTATCCACAGAACTGAGGTGTGACCAAGTCCGCCGTTATTGTGAAGCAGAGCATCTGCTATATCGAGCGCATTGTCAAAGTCTTTCGACTTGTACATACCTAAGATGGTTGTGAGCTTCTCATGACCGAAGGCTTCGTCACGGTCGGTCCTTGTAGCCTCACCGATAAGAACTTTTACGTTCTCATCTACCTCAAAGCCTGCAAGCTTTGCGATCTCAAAAGGTCTTTTGCCGACGATCTTCGCATTGACCGAGCCGTTTATAAGCATAGTCTCTCTGATCTTATCTGCTTCTTCATCGTTGAGGAAGTATGCACCCCTTGCCTTGAACTCCTTCTTAACCGCCGAGTAAATGCTCTTGTCAACAATGACAGTCTGCTCGGTAGCACAGATCATACCGTTATCAAAGGTCTTTGAGTGCATTATCGAGCTCACTGCACAGGTTATGTCAGCGGAAGGATCTATGATTGCGGAAGCGTTTCCTGCACCAACTCCAAGGGCAGGTGTACCCGATGAATACGCAGCCTTTACCATTCCCGGACCGCCGGTCGCAAGTATCAGGTCGGTTTCCTTCATTACGAGGTTTGTCATATCAAGGCTCGGCACATCGATCCAGCCGATGATACCCTCGGGAGCTCCTGCCTCTACTGCTGCCTCATAAACTATCTTAGCAGCCTCGATAGTGGAGTTCTTAGCCCTCGGGTGAGGGGAGATGATAATTCCGTTTCTTGTTTTTAAGCAGATAAGTGTCTTAAATATCGCAGTTGATGTCGGATTAGTGGTAGGGATAACTGCTCCGATCACACCGACAGGCTCATAAAGCCTTGTTGTACCAAATGCGGAGTTCTCTTCAAAAACACCGCAGGTGATCTCGTTTTTGTACTTGTTATAGATGTGCTCGGCAGCATAGTTGTTCTTGATTACCTTGTCCTCAACTATGCCCATGCCTGTCTCCTCGACAGCCATTTTAGCAAGGGGTATCCTTGCCTTGTTTGCAGCGATAGCAGCTGCCTGAAAGATCTTATCGACCTGCTCCTGAGTGTAGTGAGAGAACTTCTCCTGTGCTTCTCTTACCTCAGCTATTTTCTGCTCCAGAGTCTCTACAGAATCCACATAATTGACCATAGCGATCCCTCCTGAAATTATTGCCGTAAAGGCTTTGATATTCTTACTTCAATAACATTATACCAAATTGTTATTTTTTTGTCAATCTTTTATCTTACCATTTTGCAGGCTGATTTCAGACCTTTCTTATGCACAATATATAAAGGTCTGTTTTTATTATAACACGGCTTAAAAGCTTTGTAAATACAGTGTATGAAACTTAATGTATTAAAAATATGTAAAATATAGTTATATGTAAATTTAACATTTGTGATTTTAACGAAAAAGACCTTGACAAATGAGGTAACTGTGGTTATAATATACATAAGTGCAGGAGCTTCGAGGAGCTTCTGTAAAAATTGTTATCAGGAGGCAGACAAATGGCAGAAAAGCAATTCATAGCATCAAGCGATATCTACGATATCTATAAGGTCGGCGACAAGGCAGTCAGGATATATAAGGGAGCCCAGTATAAGGAGAAGTGCCTGTATGCAGCACTCACTCATGCAAGGTGCGAGACTACTCTTGTGAATTCATTTATAAAGATGCCTGTTGTCAGAGAGGTCTCGGTTATTGATGAGAACTGGTCAATGACTATGGACTGGATCGAGGGCAAGACTATGCAGCAGCTTATGGATGAGAATCCTGACAAGAAGGATTTTTATCTTGATCAGTTTATTGATATACAGACAGAGATACACGCTCAGTATATGCCGCTGCTTTCAAAGCTGAAGGACAAGATGGCAAGACAGATAAAGGGTCTTGGAGCTATCGACGAGATAAAAAAATATGAACTTCTTATGAGGCTGGATTCAATGCCCAAGCATATAAAGCTTTGCCACGGCAATTTTGAGCCTAAGAATGTTATCATCAATGATGAGGGCACCTATGTGATCGACTGGGGCTCTGCAAGGCAGGGAAATGCTTCTGCCGATGTGGGAAGGACTTATCTGCTGCTGTGTCTTAATATGCCCGATATAGCAGAGGCTTACCTGGAGAAATACTGCATGAAGACAGGCACCTCAAAGCATTATGTACAGGCGTGGCTCCCGATAGTTGCGGCAGCACAGCTTGATAAGGGCGTTGAGAAGGAAAAAGAGCTTCTTATGAAGTGGATAGACGTGGTTGACTACGACTGATCTTTGGTAATTCTGTTACAAAAATGTAACCACTTGTTGTGTAAAACGTATAAAAATTTTAGAATCCCGATTGTGATGTTTCGTCATAATCGGGATTTTTTATTGCGAAACGGTACAAACTCTTTACAGGGGCTTGAAAGCGTGATATAATGCATTTTGGTAAGGAAAATAAAAGAATATGAAGGTTATATTTTGAAAAGAGGAGAATAAAAAATGAAGGCTGCAATACTTGTAGCTGCGGCAGTGATGTCTGTTGTCTGTCTTGGGGGCTGTTCTTCAAAGGAAGTCAAAAAGGCAGCTGATAAGGCAGTAGTTGCTGCTGATGCGGCAGAGCCGGTAGTTAAGAAAAACGTTATTACCGAGCTCCCCGATAAGACTGAGTTCGTAAAGATACCGAATGAAGCGGTGGATGCATTCAACTTCGGAGTGGAGGAGCTGAAGGCTGTCTGTCCTGTTGAGAAGGGTTTTAAGAGGCTTTACGGATATGTCGGAGAGGAGAAGGTAGAAGATGCTGACTGTTATGTTTTTTGCGTATATGATCAGAAGAAAGACGAAACGGTCTACGTTGGGAAAATAGCAAGAGCCGTTGATGCTGAAAAGCTCTGGTTTGATAACGGCAGCGGCTATGAGTTCATCGAGACTGAGAGAGTACCCGAGTGGTCTGAAACAGTTACCGAAACATACGCTGTTACTGAATAAAGCTTACATGTATAATACCTTAAATAATTGCAAAAAGGCTGTCGCCCCAAGCGGGGCGGCAGTTCTTTTGTTTACAGCTCATTAAATTCAAAGCCTGCGGCTCGTATGCTGTCAATGACCTGACCGAGGATCTCGGCATTGGTTTCGGATACGCTGTGCAGAAGGCAGATCTCTCCCTTATGTGCAGCCGACACGATCTTATCAAGGGCGGTATCAGGGTCGGGCTGAGCGTTTGTGTCCCAGTCAGCGTAGGCAAAGCTCCAGAGCACTGTGTCATATCCGCATTCCTTAGCAGCTGCGAGAGAGTACTCGGAAAACTCACCCATTGGCGGTCTGAACAGGTTCATCTCATAGTTGAAGTTTTCAAGCATATATTCGTGAAAGCCCATTATTTCCTCACGGCACTTGTCGTAATCGAGCTCGGGCATGGAGAGGTGATGAACAGAGTGGTTCCCGACAATATGCCCCTCATCTATCATACGCTGAACAAGCTCGGGATTACGCTCTGCATAGTCCTGAACAACGAAGAAGGTCGCCTTTACACCCTTCTCTTTCAGTGTGTCAAGAATCTTAGCTGTGCAGCCGTTCTCATAGCCCTGATCGAAGGTCAGGCTGATCCTGTCGTCCTTATTCATAGTTATGAGCCCTAGTGAGCCGTACTCGTTCTGAGCGTTCAGAGCGCCTACAGGAACGTTGTACTCATCTACCTCAACACCCTGTCCGTAGCCTATCTTCTCACGGGAGAGCCCGTCAAGACCCTTTATTTCAGCTTTTAGCTCCTCAACCGCAGGCTGTGACTGCATATCCATCTGAGCCGATGCCGAGCAGCCTGTAAGAGCTGCCGCAAGCCCGAGAGCAACAATACTTTTCTTCATTTTATTACCTCCGTTTCTAGGGATAGTTTATCCCCGAAAGCCGATAATAAAACAAAAAGAGAGCGGAAATATGTTCCACTCTCTTTATTACTGTTATGACAGCTCACTCTTTAAGATAAGACCTGTGCTCGCCGCACGGCTGATTCACGTCATAGTTTTGTGTGAGCTTTTCAATAGCCGCTGCTGAGACAACTCAGGCTTCAAGATATGACCTGTGCTCGCCGCACGGCAGACTCACGTCATAGTTTTGTGTGAGCTTTTCAATAGCCGCCGCTAAGACAGTTCAGGCTTCAAGATAAGACCTGACAAGTGCCTGCAAAAGCTCATCTCTGTCAATATGGCGGATAAGGCTTCTTGCATTGTTGTAGGTCGTTATGTATGTCGGATCCTCGGACAGGATATAGCCCACAATCTGATTGATAGGGTTATAGCCCTTTTCTTTCAGAGCATCATAGATGACCGTCAGGTTCTTTTTCAGCTCTGTTTCCTTGTCTCTCTGAACCGAAAATTCCATAGTCTGTTCGTACATAAGATCAGCTCCTTTTCGTTTGTTACAGTTTGTAGCAGGTCTGATTGCTGTGACTGTTCTCTTTCTCTTCAGCATAATAATACGCTATACAAATAGTATAACCTATCTTTTCAAAAATAACAAGTGCTGGACTGAAATTTTTTTTGTAACAGAAAACGTTTTTTACGATCTGAGTTCAGCACCCAGCTTCGACAAAGCATCTACTACCTTTGACATTGCCTTGTCAGCCTGCTCATCGGTAAGAGTGCCGTCGTGCGAACGCATCGAGATAGAGAACGATACCGACTTCTTTCCTGCGTCTATCTGCTCGCCCTTATAAACGTCGAACAGTGTTACCTTTTCAAGTATTGAGCCTACAGCCTTTCTGATAGCCTTTTCAAGCTCAGCTACAGGCACTTCATCGTTTACAACTACCGAGATATCTCTCAGAGAAGCAGGGAACTTAGGCAGAGGCTTATAGGTCTTTGTTTCTACGCAGAGCTCCATAAGCTCGGGAACATTTATCTTGCCTGCATAAGCTCTTGCAGAGATCCCGTAGTTCTCCAGTACCTTCGGGTGAAGCTCACCGATAATGCCTATCTGCTTGCCGTCAACAAGGATAACTGCCGATCTTCCCGGGTGGAACGATGCCTTCTCAGCAAACTCGCAGGTTTCTGTCGGTCTCTCAAACTCAACGTTCTCGGCTCCTGCCTTTTCAAGCAGACCCTCAGCAATACCCTTGAGGTCATAGAAGTCAGCCTTTGTTTCTGTGTCATAGAAGCCGAATACCAGTCTTGCCGGCTCTTCGGGGAGAACCTCGCCATCTACAGGCAGATATTCATTTCCAAGCTCGAATGCATAGCACTCGGGGTTGCGGTAGCTGTTGTTTCTCGAGAGAACCTCCATAAGTGAGGGCAGAATAGTTGTTCTCATTATGCTTGTGTCCTCGCCTAGAGGGTTTGAGATAGTTACCGTGTTTCTGAGCTTGCTGTTCTCGGGGAGGTTTATCTTGTCAAGGTACTTCGGCGAAATGAATGAGAATGTGCTTATCTCATTCATACCCATAGAGATCATAGCACGCTTCAGCTGTCTTTCAAACTTCTGCTTAGGTGAGAGCTTAGCCTCGGCAACACCACGAATGATAGTATCGGGTATCTTGTTGTAGCCGTAAAGTCTTGCGACCTCCTCTGCGATATCAGCCTTGACACCGATGTCGATCCTGAACCACGGAGCGTAAACTCTTCCGTTTTCAACCTTGAATTCAAGTCTTTCAAGATACTCTATCATTTCGGCCTCGGGTATATCAGTGCCGAGGAACTTGTTTATCCATTCCGCAGAGAACTCAACGCTTGCAGGCTCTTCACTCTGGTAGTTTTCATCAATGTACTCTCTGAGCACCTCTCCTGCACCGAGCTCCTCAACAAGCTGGCAGGCTCTCATAAGAGCTTCATAGCACTCGTGAGGGTCAAGACCCTTTTCGTATCTTGCAGAGGCATCTGTTCTCATACCGAGCTTCTTTGCAGTAGTTCTGACAGATGCGCCGTCAAAGCAGGCTGACTCGAATACAACTGTAGTTGTGTCCTCCATGATACCGCTGTACTCACCGCCCATTACACCTGCAACGGCTACGGGCTTCTTAGCGTCAGCGATAACGAGCATTTCAGGGGAGAGCTCTCTTTCCACTCCGTCAAGAGTTGTTATCTTCTCGCCTGCCTCGGCATTTCTTACATTGATCTCTCCGCCCTCAACGTATCTCAGGTCAAATGCGTGCATAGGTCTGCCGTATTCAAGCATAACATAGTTTGTAATATCTACGAGGTTATTGATAGGACGAACGCCCGATGCTCTGAGCCTTTCTCTCATCCAGCGTGGAGAGGGCTCTATCTTTACGTTTTTTACTATAGCACCGATGTATCTCTTGCAGAGATCGGTGTTATGAATTTTCACGCTGAGGAGATCGCTTATCTTTCCGTCGATACCCTTGTACTCGGGCTTCTTTACATTAAGCTTTGTATTGAAGGTAGCCGCAGTCTCTCTTGCAAGGCCGATAACCGACATACAGTCAGGGCGGTTTGATGTTATCTCAAACTCAACGCAGGTATCATCAAAGCCGATAGCCTTTTTAATGTCTGTGCCGACAGTTTTGTCGCAGTCATCACCGAGAATAAATATACCGTCCTCAATAGCATAAGGGAAGTCATGAATGCTCAGTCCGAGCTCATCGAGAGAGCAGAGCATACCGTTTGAAGCCACACCTCTGAGCTTGCCCTTGGTTATCTTTACGGGCTTGCCCTCGTGAAGAACTGTGGACTTATGCTTTGCAACAGGCACGAAGTCGCCCTTCTTTACATTCTGAGCACCTGTTACTATCTGAACGAGCTCGTCTTCGCCGACATCTATCTGAGTTATCCACATATGGTCGGAATCGGGGTGACGCTCTATCTCCTTTACCTGTCCCACAACTACATTTGAGAGGTAGTCGCCCTCAACGTTGTAGCACTCAACCTTAGAGCCTGAAATAGTCAGACCCGAAACAAAATCCTTTATAGGCATATCGCAGTCAACATAGTCTGCGAGCCATCTCATTGAAAGATCCATTCTTGTTACCTCCTGATCAGAACTGCTCTAAGAATCTCATATCGTTTTCGTACAGCAGTCTCATATCATTGATGCTGTAGCGGCCCATAGTGATACGCTCAAGGCCGATACCGAATGCAAAGCCGCTGTAAACCTCGGGGTCAATACCGCAGTCAGCAAGCACCTTAGGGTGTACCATACCTGAGCCTAAAAGCTCTACCCAGCCCTCCTGCTTGCACATTGAACAGCCCTTTCCGTGACAGTTGAAGCACATAAGGTCAACCTCAGCTGAGGGCTCTGTATAAGGGAAGTGGTGAGGGCGGAAACGCACCTTTGCCTCATCGCCGTAAATTCTCTGCATAAGAAGCTCCAGAGTACCCTTCAGGTCAGCCATAGTAATTCCCTTGTCAATTACAAGACCCTCGATCTGGTGGAACAGCGGTGAGTGTGTAGCGTCAACAGCATCGGAGCGGTAAACTCTGCCGGGGGAGATGATCCTTATCGGGGGCTTTGTCTGCTCCATAACTCTTATCTGAACGCTCGATGTCTGCGTTCTCAGCAGAACGTTCTCGTTTATATAGAATGTGTCCTGAGTATCTCTTGCAGGGTGGTGCTTCGGCATATTGAGAGCCTCAAAGCAGTAGTGGTCGGTTTCAACCTCGGGGCCTTCAACTATATTGAAGCCCATACCGAGGAATACCTCCTCGATCTCTTCAAGAGTAGCATTGAGGGGGTGAGGTCTTCCCACACGGGCAGCCTTTCCCGGGAGGGTAACGTCAATAGTCTCATCCTTGAGCCTCTTAGCCTCCTGAGCTGATTTAAGCTCCTCCTTCTTCTTGTTGAGAGCGTTTTCAATGTTAGCTCTGATCTTGTTTGCAAGCTGACCCATAGCAGGTCTTTCCTCCGCTGAGAGCTTGCCCATCTGCTTCAGAATAGCGGTGATCTCGCCCTTTTTGCCGAGGAACCTTACACGGAAATCCTCAAGGGTTTTGGTATCACCGATCTGTCCGAGCTCTTCATTTGCACGTTCTTCAATGTGTCTGAGTTCGTCTTTCATTTTTACCATTCCTTTCATTTATTTCAGTTAAGAGAAAACTATATAAATCAAAAAAGTCCTGCCCGCAGGGAAAACCCTGCACCATCTTACGCCGTTATTCTGCGTTGGCTTTTCAATAGCTGCCGCTGAGATAAGTAGATAAAAAAACGGCTCTGCCCGCAGGGAAAACCCTGCACCATCTTACGTCGTTATTCTGCGTTGGCTTTTCAATAGCTGCCGCTGAGATAAGTAGATAAAAAAACGGTCCTGTCCTTGTTATCAGGACAGAACCGATATCCGCTTCTGCTGTACCACCCAATAAGGAACCATCATTCCCCTGTCTTTAACGCAGACATTGCGTCACCGCTTACTGTTGTTTCGGCAGTGCCACTCACAAGTGAACTTCGGCAGACATCACAGCAATGTGCTTTCAGCAAAATGTACATCTCTCTGAGAAGTGATCTGTCAGCTTACTCTCTTGGTCATAGTGTTTACGTGATATTAACAGTATTATTCTAGCACACCCGAGGGCGTTTTTCAAGCGTTTAATAGAAAGTTTACAAATCACGCCTTTTTGCGTGACATTTTTACCGAGATAAACGCTCCTGCAAAGATAAGCACCGCAAAGCCTATTTCAATACCGAAGCAGGTAAGTATCTCGCCTTTGTCGAAGGTGCTGTCGGAGAGTGCAAAGATACTGTTGTTTGCCTTTACATACCAGTATGCAGGAAGGATCTTCGCAGCGGTCAGAACGCCCGAGCCTAAAAACTCCTGAGGAACGAACACTCCGCACAGGAACGATGAACCCAGTCCGAAGATCTGAACTATAACGTTCAGTACATTATCATTTGTTACCAGAGAGGAAACCAGAATTGATATTCCTGCCGATATAACTGCGTAGATAACAGAGTTTGCCACAGCGTATAGCGCATTTCCCTTATATCCTGTGCCTGAGATAACTGTGCCTGCAATCAAGAATATCGCCCAGACAGCTCCTACAAAGACAACAGCTCCGAGCACCTTTCCAAAGGTCTCCGCTGAGGGCTTTATTGCTGAGCAGTGAGTTCTGTCCTTAACCTCTTTCTTGTTCATAATAATGAGCACAGGTCCGAGAGAGGACAGCACAGCCGAGAAAAGTACATAGGGCAGGTACTGGAAGAACATCGCCATTATCTCATCTGAGGACTTTGTGTCCTGCTGATAGCTTACTTTAACTTCCTTTGAGAGTGCCTTTGAAGCCGACTTTGAAGCTTCCTCAATGCTCTGTCCCATTTTGATGTATGCACTGACAGTCTTAGTGTACTCATTGAGCTTTGAATCAGCAAGAGCATTTGAGAAGTTCTCGTGAACATATCTCACGGTGAAGAGGTCATCGGTCTCGCCCCTGGCAAGCTTTTCGGAATAGCCCTCGTTTACCGTTATCGCATAGTGGATAGTAGTGTAGTAAAGAGCATCAAGAAGCTTGTCATCATCGTTGTCGATTTTATATATTTCGTTGCCCTTGGAGATATACTTTACCGCAAGCTTGCTGGCTTCAGTGTTGTCCTCGTCATAGACAGCAAGGCGAGGTTCCGAGGGCTTGTAGCTTTCCTCCTGAGAGCTGCTTGTCGAGATAGATGCGATTATCAGTATAAAGATACCTGTAAACAGTATCGCAGGAAGCAGATGCTTTTTAAGTATTTTCAGAAACAGCTTAAACACTTGCATACTTACGCCTCCTTGTCAACATAAATCCTACAAGGGTGAATACTGCTGTAATAACGATCATGGATATGATCTTTTCCCAGTAGCGAGACATATCCTCATACACGTTCAGGCAGTAAACGCTGTCAGAGATAAGAGCCGCAGGATTTATATAGTTAAACCACGGAGCGTCCTGAGCAACCTTAGCTTTCATGCCGCCGTCCATAAGACCGCTGAAAAAGCACAGCCCCAGCGACACACCGCTGCAAAGAGCACTCTTTGCATTCTGGCTCATTCTGCCGAAGGAGCCTACCATAAATCCGAGCGAAACTCCCAAACAGCCGCCTATAAATGCAGCCAGATACACAAAGCCCAGTCTGTCGCCGTAATCAACGTTCAGAACAAAGCGTGTGTATGTTACAGCTATAGCTGTGCAGATAAGCTCCAGTATGAAGGTGCCGCACAGAGCCGCAGATATTGAGATAAGCTTCGGGGTAGGGGAGACGTTCTTTCTTGCTCCGAGAGGGGAGAGGTTAGCCTGATTTGCTATTGCTATATGCAGTCCCGAAAGAGAACCGTAGAGCGCTACCATAGCTATCAGGTTATAGAAGTACTGAATGTACAGATCCGTATTTCCGTGAGTGAGAGCCTTTTTGTTTATGCTCTTTACTTCAGCGGAAAGGGTCTCGGTCACTTTCTGAACGGTGTCACTCTTATCTGAAAGCATGGCGGTCATGATAAGCTCGGCATTGTGAGTGTACTGATTCAGGAATGACTGTACAATAGTTGCTTTAAGCCCGTTTGAGGCAGTAGTCATCTTAAGCACTTCACCCTCGAAGATAACAGCTGTTACCTTTTCGTCCTCGAGCATTTTCAGAGCCTTGTCCTTAGTGGTGTACTTTACCTTGAACATCGGCTGATCTTCCATTTTCACGTCCTTGATTATCTGACGGAACATCTGAGCCTGCATTTCATCTGTATCCTCAACAACTGCAACGTCGATAGTCTCAAACACCATAGTGTTGTCATACACGCTTGAAAACGCCACCTTGAAGCAGGTACCCAAAGCAATCGGAAAGAGTATGAGCCAGATAACAACGTCTTTCACACGCAGACTGCTGAGCAGCTCATACTTGAAGTTATGTAAAAACATATCAGCCCTCCTGATCTCTCAGAGCAGTACCTGTAAGCTCCAAGAACACGTCATTAAGGGTGGGCAGCTCAGAATAAACTCTTCCGAAGGACACATCATGCTTCTGCAGACAGTCAAGGACTCTGAGAAGATTATGCTTTCCGCCCGAGAAATGCACAGTGAGCTTCTTATCCTCATAGGCTGATTCAAGCACATGGGGCAGAGCGTTTATCTCTGTGAGCAGGCTTTCCTCCATCTCACAGGCAAGGATAGAGATAGTTTCGGTGTTCTTCACCATCTTTTTGAGCTCTTCCTTAGTGCCCTCGGCTATCTTCTTTCCTTTGTCAATGATAGCAATGCGTGAGCATATCTGCTCAACCTCCTCCATATAGTGCGAGGTGTAAATAACAGTTGCTCCCTGCTTGTTCAGTTCTGTTATGCCTTCAAGTATCTTGTTTCTCGACTGGGGGTCAACAGCGACGGTAGGCTCATCGAGGATTATAAGCTTCGGCTTGTGAGCAATACCGCAGGCGATGTTGAGCCTTCTGAGCAGTCCTCCCGAAAGCTTCTTCGGTCTGAACTTTGTGAAGTCCTCAAGCCCCGAAAATTTAATTGCGTCCTCAACGCACTTTTTCCTCTCTGCCTTATCGGTTATGTACAGGCCGCAGAAGTAGTCGATGTTCTCATAAACTGTCAGCTCGTAAAACACGGCAACGTTCTGCATGATAACGCCGATGTTTTTCTTGATGTCATAAGCAGTCGGGCTCATAGGCTTGCCGAAGAGCTCTATCTCGCCCTTGTTAAAGTCGAGAAGCGACAGCATACAGTTTATTGTGGTTGACTTTCCCGAGCCGTTAGGCCCCAGCAGCCCGAAAACCTCGCCCTCCTTAATTTCAAGGCTGAGATCATTTACGGCTGTAAGCTCCTTATAGCTTTTCACCAGCCCCGAGATCTTAACAACAGTGTCCATATCATTCTCCTCCATTTAATTCTTTCAGTGATCCTATATTGTTTTTCTGAACATAAACAAGCCCTATAAGCGTGCTTCTGAACAGCTTTTTGAAATACTCCTCGTCATAATCAAAGGAGTTGTTCGCCAGCAGCTCGGCAGCTCCGTGAGCACAAATAAATATCGAGCCGAAAACATCTCTTGCCTGCTCGACTGTGAGCCCTGTCTTTTCGCACAGAGGCATTATTACAGGCATAGTGTAGTCAGAGCAGATAAGCTCTCTGAAACCGATGTTCCGGAATTTATCCGACTGGAACAGCAGCCTGAACAGCGGCTTTTCCTCGTGCGCAAACCTTACGTACCTGAGTCCTATTGCCATAAAGGGGTCGCCGACCCTTTCATCGGGTGTCAGTATATACTGAGTGTGGAAGTTATCCGCATACTCATACACCGCAGTTTTGAGCTCGTTCACAGTGCTGAAATGATACATCACAGGCTGAGTAGAGCACCCAAGCTCAGAGGCGACCCTACGCACATTAAGCGCCTGCTCTCCCTCGCTCCGCACTATTTTGAAGCCTGCCTCTATTACCATATCCTTAGTTATTTTTGGCTTAGGGGGCATAATACACCTCA
>ONLC01000050.1 GCA_900318545.1 uncultured Eubacteriales bacterium | reverse complement strand
TCCTCGGGCAGGGAAAACCCTGCACCATCATCGCGTCATAGTTTTGTTTGAAGCTTTTCCTGCCCTGACCGCAGAGATAGATAGTGCGGAGCTTTGCCTCGTCAGGTCTGGACATTACGTCCAGACAGCCTCGGCTGGGTAAGAGGAGGAAGGGGCTTTGCCCCTTTGCCCCACCGGGGCTACGCCCCAGACCCCTTTTAAAAGAACTTTTGCAACAAGCAGATACCGCACCCTGAAAGTGCGGTATATCAATTATTTATCCTTTTTTGAGTCTGACGAGCTCTCAGAGGAGCTTGTATCATATTTTATGGGCTCGGTTTCAAGACCCTTGTCGTTTGTTTCCTCGGCTTTCTTTTCGAGATCCTCCAGCATAGCCTTGAATACCTTCAGGCTCTTGTTATAGTTTTTCTGCATAGTTTCCTTGGAGTCTCCGAAGGTTTTCGCAGGTATCCTCATGGAAAGGTGTATATCGTTCGGCATATTCGCATATTTGAGCTCATCAGCAAGGAAGCCGAAGTTCCAGCTCATTCCGTCCTCATCAACGTACTTGCTGTCGGGGAAGTCAAGCGGCAGAGCAGGTGTCATAAGCTGCATAAACTCTATATCCGTGTTCGAGTCCGTAACAAAGAAGATCGCCTTGCCCTCCTGCAGATAAGCCATAAGCTTTGTATTGTTTGCGTCCTGCCCGAGGTATCTGGCGGTGTCGGGGCCCTGCGGAGCAGCTATCACATCAACATGGACGTAGCCGTTGCCGTCAAAGTCCTCGGTGTACTTCTCAAAGAATTCCTCAAGCTCCTTGGTTCTTGTTTCAAGACCGTTGTTTGCTATCACAATTACCGTAAGGTCAGCCTTTTCACGGCTGAGCGTATCTATAGTGATAAAGGTTGTGACTGCAATTATAAACACTACAAATATTATCATAAACTTATAGTGATAAACAAAGTTTGCAAGCCACGCCTTTCCGTGGAGCACAGTCTTTTCCTCGTGCTCCTCTTTAATAGTGGAGTCCTCCTCGGAGATCACACCGCTTTTAAGCTTCATAAGCTCCAGCCGCTCCTCCTGCAGGCGTTTCTCACGCTCCTTTTCAGCAGCCTTTTCCTGACGCTTCTTCTCTTCAAGAGCCTCTTCATAGAGCTGTTTTTCACGCTCTCTTGCAGCACGCTCCTGCTCGGCGAGCTCCTTTTCGTATTCGTAGTCCTCGTCATTTATCATATTATCGGAAGTCTGTATTCCCTTTTTCTTTGACATCATTATGCCTCCTGCCTGAGTGTAAAACCATTATACACTATGGTTGTGAACTGCGTATTAACAAAAAAACGCATAAAAAATCGTAAAAAATGACTATATACATTGGTGATATTTTCTAGTATAATAAAGGTAACGATATTATGCAAATGAGGTGTTATCATGCTCAAAAAGATCGAACAAAGGCAAACAAGGAAATCTGATGTTATCGAAAAGATAAAAGCATCAAGGCTGGAGCTTTCCCGTCTTGAAACTCAGATAAAGGAAGCAGGCCTGCCTGTTATCATTACCTTTGACGGCTGGTCGGCAGCTGGAAAGGGCTCGCTTATATCGCAGGTGATAAAGGCTCTCGACCCAAGATTTTTCGAGGTGGTTTCCGTAAGAAATCCTTCAGATACCGACAGGCGTAAGCCGTGGATGTACCGCTTCTGGAGGGCTATTCCTATGAAGGGTCGCTTTACGATCTATGACAGGAGCTGGTACCATGACAGCCTGAATGCTATGATGTATGACGGGCTCGGCAAAAAGGCATACAAGCGCAGGCTTTCGGATATTGCCACCTTTGAAAGACAGCTCACCGATGACGGCTACCTTATAATAAAGATCTTCCTGCACATCACGGAGGAGGAGCAGAAAAAGCGTATCAAGAAGCTTGAAGGCTCCAAGGTAACAGCGTGGAGAGTTGATGATAAGGACAGGTACAACTTAAAGCACTATGATGAGTTTCTGGAAACCTATGACGATCAGATCAAGTCCACAAACTATGACTATGCTCCGTGGAGCGTTATCGGTGCTAACGAGAAGACCTCTGCTGTGCTGGATATTTATGAGGTCATAATCGGCAGCATTAAGGGTGCGCTTGAAGCTAAGAAGGATAAGAAGAAATATATCCCGAAGGCTCAGTTTGAAACTGTCAGCCCTGCACTTGAGGGCTTCAATTCAGTACAGGTGCCGAAGCTCAAAGACGTTGACCTTAACAAGAGCCTGACCGATGAAGAATACGAAGAGCAGCTCGACAAGTATCAGGAGAAGCTGTTCAAGCTGCAAAATCTGTGCTATCAGAAGAAGCTGCCTGTTATTGTCTGCTATGAGGGCTGGGACGCAGGCGGAAAGGGCGGAAATATAAAGCGTCTGGCAGCAGCACTTGACCCAAGGGGCTATGAGGTAAAACCGATAGCGGCACCCGAGCCCAGCGAGCTTGCAAGGCACTATTTGTGGCGCTTCTGGAACAGGCTTGAAAATGACGGCCACTTTACGATCTTTGACCGCACATGGTACGGCAGAGTAATGGTAGAGCCTATCGAGGGGCTTACCCCGAAGGACAGGGTAGATCAGGCATACCGTGAGATCAATGAGTTTGAGGCTCAGCTTGCCGAGTGGGGCGCAGTAATAGTCAAGTTCTGGATAAATATCGACAAAGACGAGCAGCTCAGGCGCTTTACCGAAAGGCAGAACACTCCCGAAAAGCAGTGGAAGATCACCGATGAGGACTGGCGCAACCGTGAGAAGTGGGACATCTATGAGGAGTACATAGACCGCATGACCGAGCTTACCTCTACCGAGAATGCTCCGTGGGTCATTATTGAGGGCAACGACAAGAAGTATGCCCGTATCAAGGCACTGAAAACCGTTATCAAGCGGATAGAAGAGGCTCTTGATAAGAAATAGGCAATATCTACAAATTCTTGAAGTGATATTTGTATAATATAACGCCATAAAACCTTCCTTTCAAAAGCGTATATATAACAGAACGCTTCGGAAAGGAAGGTATTTTTATGAGAAAGGCTATAATTATTTGTGTGCTGGCTGCGGCACTGACCGCCTGCGGCAGCGTAGATGAGAGCTCACAGAGCAAGACCTCACGGGTTGACAGCAAGGCAAAGAGCACTGTGGCAAACGCACCTTGGGCATCGTTCATGACAGATGACAGCGAAGACGGCTCGGAAGACCTGTATGAGAGAAATGTACAGACTTATTATTCGGCTTACGGCGAGAAGTTTGATGTCGAACTATCTCGCTACAGCAACGATGCACAGGTAGTGCTCCATTATATCACGCACGACTGCAATTATATACCCGAAATGAACGGCTCGCACAAGTTCATTATCAGAACTGAGGAAGAATTTGAATATGTGAAGTCAAAATACGGTCTGCCGGATATAGATACAGAGTTCTACACAGGCGGCTGTGAGGGCGAGTTCATCGAGTGCGGCTTTGATGAATACGATTATGTCATAGAGTATGACGAGCACAGCACAGGCGGATATTTTCTTACCCCTGCGGCACTGGTGGTAGATACGGACAAGCTTGAATTTGCCTTTACAAACAACAGCAAGGTGCCGGGTGATACCGAAATGGTCACAGAGGCCTTCACGGGTGATATCTACATAGCGGCAATACCTAAGGGCACTCTTATGAATGACAGCTACGAGGGCTGGGAATACATCGACCTTGCAGATATTGATGATCCTTTGGTCGATGAGCCTGTTGAAGAGCCCGATCAGGAACAGCCGGTTATCCTCGATGACACAGATGAATATATGAGAGAGGGTACTCTTGTTGCTACCATTCAGGATGGCTCGGGCGAGGTTATGCGTATGACCGAGGTTTACAGGCTTGATGATGACTGGTGCTATGTGAACTTTGACTGCAAAACTACCTCATGGGGCAGCCCCGAGTGGGAGAGAAATATCATAGTGTCGGGCAGAGTGCATACTCTTGATGCCGTGATAAAGGCAGCGAAGGATTTCGGCTCTGACGGCTTTGTTACCTACCCAAGTGACAAGGACACGCATACAATTGAAGATTTTATTGAGGAATGGTCATAAAAAAGAGAGCTTCACCGTTTTGGTGAAGCTCTTTGACTATATCTTGTTCAGGTCATCAAGGCTGGAGAGAAGCATTTTTTTCAGCTCTTCTGCCGTGTCCGCCTTTGTTCTGAGTTTTTTCTTAGCAGGCTTAGGCTCGGGAATATACTCCTTCACGGGCTCTGCATTTTCCGGCTCTTCCTTCGGCTGCTCCTTTATCGGAGTGAACTCCTTAGTTACCTCGTTCGGATCGTGTGTAGGAGTCATAACCTCGGGTATCTCGCCTGTCGGGATAGATGATGCTATCTCCTTTATCTCACGGGCTATTTCCGAGGTCTTTTCTATCTGCACATTTGCTTTTACAGGCTCGATCTCCTCCATTGTGGAGTTCTCTACCTTCACAAGCCCTGCAACAGTATCCCTCTGAGTGAGGATTTTAAGCTCCTCCTCGTCAATATACGGCTTTATGCCTATTACCGAGAGGTTGTCCGTGCTGCCGTTTTTAAGTGCCAGATGAAACAGAGCACTCAGCTTTTTGGCTATCGGGATATCAAGCTCCATTCCGATCTCTATCTCCTCGGGAGATACGCAGTCGGAGAAGCCGTCCGAGGTTATCAGTATCATATCGTCGGGCTCTTTTCCGAAGCCTGACATTATAGGTGTAATATCTATAGAGGGCTCGTTCACAGTGCTGCCCACTGAGGATATTATCGCATTTGCCTGCTGGGGGTCAAGGTCGGACATTTTCTCTATCTTTCCGTGATCATAAAGATACCGCCCGTAGGACTGGTCCGTGGATATCTGCCTTACAGTGCCGTTTACATAGCGGTACATTCTGCTGTCTCCGACATTTACGCATAGAGCCCGTCCCTGCTCGTCAACAGCGAGAGCGCAGAGCGTAGTCTGCATATTGGCAGAGCCCTCTGTACGCACACCCTGACGCTTTATCTTGTTATGTATGTTTGTAACGGTCTTTTTAAGGTCAACCGAGGAGCTGTAGTCAAGTGCTGCCAGATGTGCAAGACAGAGCTTTGAAGCAAGCTCTCCTGCGTTTTCTCCGCCAACACCGTCACAGACAGCCGTTATAAACGGTGCCGAAACGCAGGCGTCACGGCTGCCCGAGCTCTTAACCTCATGGTCTATGAGCACGCAGTCCTCATTGATTTCCCGATAATTGCCCTTATCGGTCATTGCATAGATATAGTAGTACATTACGCTCTCCCTGAAATTACGTAAAGATGTTTTATTTAGATACGCTCAGCTATCAGGTCGCCCATCTTTCTGCAGCCGACAACGGTGCAGCCCTCTGAGCTTATATCTCCTGTCCTGAAGCCCTCTTTAAGCACCTGAGCAACTGCTGCCTCGACTGCGTCGGCCTCCTTGTCCATATCGAAGGAGTATCTGAGCATCATAGCTGCCGAAAGGATAGTAGCTATGGGGTTTGCCTTGTCCTGACCTGCAATGTCGGGAGCTGAGCCGTGGCTTGGCTCGTAAAGACCGAACTTGGTATCGTTGAGTGATGCCGAAGCGAGCATTCCGAGTGAGCCCGAAACCATAGCAGCCTCATCGGAGAGGATATCACCGAACATATTCTCGGTGAGCACAACATCAAACTGAGCCGGGTCACGCACAAGCTGCATAGCTGCATTATCAACGAGCATATGCTCAAGCTCTACCTCGGGATAGTCCTTAGCGACCTCATTTACAACCTTTCTCCAAAGCCTTGAAGAGTCAAGCACATTAGCCTTGTCAACGCTTGTGACCTTCTTTCTTCTCTTCATAGCTATATCAAAGCCCTTTACTGCGATCCTTCTGATCTCGTTCTCGTTGTAAACAAGAGTATCCGTAGCAGTTTCAAGGCCGTCAACTACCTCGGTCTTTCTTGCACCGAAGTACAGTCCGCCTGTCAGCTCTCTCATCATCATCATATCGAAGCCCTTTGCAGCAGTCTCTTCTCTGAGAGGGCAGGCATCTCTGAGCTCGTCAAAAAGCACAGCAGGTCTGAGGTTTGCAAACAGACCGAGCTCTTTTCTTATTTTCAGAAGTCCTGCCTCAGGTCTGAGCTTCGGCTCAAGCTTGTACCACGGAGATGTAGAAGTGTTTCCTCCGATAGCACCGAGAAGCACTGCGTCAGCGGCCTTAGCGGTTGCAACTGCCTCGTCAGTAAGAGGAACTCCGCAGGCATCAATCGAGCAGCCGCCCATAAGTATATCTGTGTACTCAAAACTGTGACCGAACTTCTCGCACACCTTATCGAGTACCTTAATTGCCTCTGTAACTATCTCGGGACCTATACCGTCGCCCCTGATAACTGTGATCTTTTTTTCCATTTTAATATCCTCCTTCATCTATTACAAGATCCTGCGGTTTGATTATCTTTATCGTGCAGGAATCGCATCTTTCCTCAGCTGTAGTGATCGTTATGCCTGTGCATATCTTAGCCTTGCCCTCGGCTATCTGATCCTTGCAGTACAGCTCACACACAGCACCCTTTAGCATAGCTGACATATAGGGCCCTTCGTCATCGGCTATGGAGTAGTCCATTTTTGAATAGTCTATCTCCTTGCCGTCAAGGAAGAACTCCATATAATAGGAGCATCTATTATTGCCGTGCTCCTTTATACAGCCCTCCGATAGGGAATTGCTTATGTTCGCTTCGTCCTCTCCGAGGGTAAAGCCCTGCGGGAACATAATTTTCGAGCCGTTATATCCGGGGTTGTTGACAGTAAACGTCTTTACAGAGAGCCCGTCCTCGACCTCCTCGGGGTGAGATATCAGCACCGCATAGTTTGACTGCTCCGTTGAAAAGTTCGTTCCGCACACTGCACGCAGCTTTTCGTCACTCCATGCAAGGTCTGCACGCTCACCGCCGATAGTCATACTGAACGGCATTTCTGAGCTGCCGTAGCTGTAAGCCTTGCTGCTGCTGTCATCTTTCTTATCAGAAGAGGGCAGTCTTGCCGCAAACACTATTATAATGACTACCGCCAGCACAGGCAGCAGATAGACAAGTGCTTTTTTCAGATCATCTCTGTCAAAAAACTCCATAAAGCCCTCCTCTCGGCGGCGACAAAAAGGGAACACGATCAAACGTATTCCCTTGGTTTTTACTGCTCCTTCAACGAATTGAGAAGCCCGTTCTTGTTAATGATATTGATAAGAAACTCAGGGAAGGACTGTCCCTGATAGGTCTCATTTCTGGTGAGGTTGGTGATAACGCCTGTATCGAAGTCTATCTCGACCTCGTCACCGTTCTGTATTTTCTCGGCAGCCTCTTCACACTCGATGATAGGCAGTCCGATATTGATAGCATTTCTGTAGAAGATACGGGCAAAGGTTTTTGCAATTACGCAGGAAACTCCGCTTGCCTTGATAGCAGCAGGAGCGTGCTCTCTTGATGAGCCGCAGCCAAAATTTGCCTCTGCGACGATAAGGTCGCCCTTCTTTACGTTCTTTGCAAAGTCAATGTCGATGTCCTCCATGCAGTGCTTTGCAAGCTCGTTCATATCAGCGGTGTTAAGATACCTTGCAGGTATGATAACATCGGTATCTACATTATCTCCGTACTTGTGTACAGTTCCTTTAGCGTTCATGATGATTATTCCTTCCTGAGTTATTAATTCTTATATTCCTTAGAGCCGAACACATTAGTGCCGTTTGCCTGCTGTCTTAGCTCGTCATAGATCTGCTCAAGATAAGCAGTATCGGGCTCGTCTTTTATTCTGGTGATGAAGTAGCACACTTTTATCTTGTGGAACATTCCTTCCTTTGTCAGCGCAAAAACAGGTTTCCCGTCTATCTGTGTAGCCATATAGTTGGTTATGCCCTTTTTGTCGATGATCGCCTGTGTCTGATCGCAGGTGAAAGCATTCTGATCGTGAAGTATTCTTATAAATTCGTCTGCTTTGTCTTCCTTCTGAGAGTCATTAAGTTTGGTGCCGTACTTCTTTGTAATAAGACTTAAAATAGAATCATGGAAAATAACGCTCAGATAATTTTTCATTTAATATGTGCCCCCTCCCAGAAAGCATTTGTTTTTTTATTTTCAGTCCATAAGCTCCATTGGCTGAGTGATGGTTCCTGTAACAGCGGATGCTGCTGCTACATAAGGTGATGCGAGATAAACCTCTGACTCAGGATCTCCCATTCTGCCAACGAAATTTCTGTTAGTAGTTGCAACAGATCTTTCGCCCTTTGCAAGGATACCCATGTGTCCTCCGAGACATGGTCCGCAGGTCGGAGTAGATACTGCGCAGCCTGCATCAATAAATATCTTTGTAAGCCCCTCTTCAATGCACTTCATATAAATATCCTGAGTTGCAGGAATAACTATGCATCTTACGTTTCTTGCGACCTTTCTGCCCCTGAGCACCTCGGCTGCGGCTCTCATGTCCTCGATTCTTCCGTTTGTACATGAGCCGATAACCACCTGATCTATATTGATCTTGCCGAACTCGTCAAAGGTCTTTGTATTCTCGGGCAGGTGAGGGAAAGCAACCGTAGGCTTTATCTCACTGAGGTTGATGGTGTACTCTGCCGAGTACTCTGCATCGGGGTCTGCTTCATATATCTTGAATTGTTTCTTTACTCTGTCCTTGCAGTAGTCAAGTGTTACCTGATCGACTGCAAAGATACCGTTCTTTCCGCCGGCCTCAATAGCCATATTAGCCATGCAAAGCCTGTCCTCCATGCTGAGGTTTATAAGCCCCTCGCCCGAGAACTCCATAGACTTGTACAGAGCACCGTCAACGCCTATCATTCCGATAATGTGGAGTATAACGTCCTTAGCGGAGCTCCACTTTGGAAGCTTGCCCACGATATTGAATTTTATTGCCTCGGGCACCTTGAACCATGTCTTGCCCTTAGCCATGCCTGCACACATATCGGTCGAGCCGATACCCGTCGAGAAAGCGCCGAGCGCTCCGTAGGTACAGGTGTGAGAGTCGGCTCCTATGATGCAGTCGCCCGGAGCTACCAGCCCCTGCTCGGGGAGCAGAGCGTGCTCAATTCCTACACGGCCTGTATCGAAAAAGTTTGTGATCTTGTATTCATTTGCGAACTCTCTGCACTGCTTGCACTGAGCCGCAGCCTTGATATCCTTGTTAGGAGTGAAGTGGTCAAGCACGACCGTTACCTTGTCCTTATCATAAATTTCAGTGAAGCCTGCCTTGTTGAACTCATTGATAGCTACAGGAGTGGTAACATCGTTGCCGAGCACAAGGTCAAGATCAGCCATAATAAGCTGGCCTGCCTTAACGCTGTCAAGTCCTGCATGAGCCGCAAGGATCTTCTGAGTCATTGTCATTCCCATAATTGATTCCTCCGATAATATACAATTATACTAATACATTATAACACAATGTTCAAAAAATTGCAACAGAAGATTATAGATAATTTATGAATAAATATAACAAAATAATCCTGTAAATAATTACCATGCGCAATTCTGGACCCTGTAAAATGATTTGGCTGAATTTACAGCTTATTAAATCAGGCTTATTGCAGATAATAATTGCAGATATGAAAGGAGGACAGAAAAATGAGCATAAAATCAATAATGACGGGCTTTTCGGTGGCTGCGGCGGCAGGCTATGCAGCATTTCAGGTGTCGAGCAAGGCAGAAAAGCAGAAGAAAAAGCTCAAAAGCAAGGCAGGAAAGGCTCTCAGGGCTATAGGCGATGTGGTCGAGGATCTGAAGTCGATGACGTTTTAGAAGAGCTGCAGGACAGGGCAGATGAGGGCTGCCCTGTCTGAGGTCTGTATTGACAGAAGGGCTGTATTATGGTATAATTTCAGGAGCAATTTACTGTGATACGGAGGAAATAACATGAAAAAGATACTTGCTAATGCTGAGAATATGAAGCTTATCGGCCGTGTATATATGAATGATGATACGCTCTGGCTCGGAATGTCGGGGTCGGGTGCGGAGTTTAGGTTCAGCGGTACGGCTCTGACGATAACGCTCTGTGCAGATGAGGTCTGCGGCTGGGAGCGCAAGGATTTTGCAAGGGCTGCCGTTTATGTAAACGGAGAAAGGCACTCTGACATACTGTTCGATCAGAATTTCAAGACGGTAACACTTGCACTTGAGCCTGACAGTGTTATAAGCATAATCAAGCTTTCGGAGTGTGCTATGGGAAATGTAGGCATAAAGCCATTGCATATCGGTGATGAGGACAGCATAACACCCACAGCTGAGAAGGCTCTGAAAATTGAGTTTATAGGGGACTCCATAACCTGCGGATACGGAGTTGACGATGAAAACGAGCTGCATCAGTTCCTGACGGAGACAGAGGACGTAACAAAGGGCTACGCCTACAAGACAGCAAAGGCGCTTGATGCGGATTACTCGATGTTCTCGCTCAGCGGCTACGGCATTGTGAGCGGCTATTCAGATCACGGTGAGCGTCACGAGGATCAGCTGGTGCCGACCTTCTATGAGAGCTATGGCTTTTCTATAGGAAGCTTCGGCGGTGTTAAGCCAATGGACATAGACTGGGATTTCAGACGATATGTGCCTGATATTGTGGTAGTGAACCTTGGCACTAACGATGACAGCTACTGCGGAGAGGACGAGGGCAGACAGAATTTCTACGCTGCAAAGTATACGGAATTTCTTAAAACTGTAAGGTCTCACAATCAGAGGGCTCATATTATCTGTGCTCTGGGCATTATGGGCGACAGGCTTTTCCCGTTTGTGCAGAAGGCTGCTGATAACTACATATCCGACACAGGAGATAAAAATATAACTGTTCTGCACTTTACACCTCAGAACGGCGAGCTTGACGGCTTTGCTGCAAACTATCACCCTACAGAAAGAACTCACGAAAAG
>ONLC01000083.1 GCA_900318545.1 uncultured Eubacteriales bacterium | reverse complement strand
ATCTGACAGCATTTTCGTTCAGACCGTAGCCGTCAGCCCTTTCTGGAATAAAGTACATTACATTTGCACCGATACTGTCAAGGTAGGTGTACAGAACAGCTGTTGAGGTCACTCCGTCACAGTCATAATCTCCGTATATACATATAAGATCGTATCTGTCTATCGCATCGGATATTATTTTGGCAGCCAGCTGCATATCCTTTATCTCTTCGGGCGAAGCAAGCTCGTCATTATTGAAAAAATCAACCAGCTCATCAAATGTGTTTATACCCCTTGATGTAAGAACGTCTATTGCAAGCCTTGAAAGATCGCATTTTGATGCAAATTCAGCACCCTTTACCTCATCAGGCCGATTTATGATCCATCTTTTCATAATACCATTCCTTTATAGAGATTATAATTCTTTTTATTATAACATATTTATCCTATGATTTCAAGTAAAAAAAATGAACAATGCAGTACTTGAAGTCAATCACAAAATGTGATATAATCAAAACGGTGATAATATGAATAATATAATTGAAATTACTGATCTTGAGCTCCCCGAGCTTATTCCATACAAAACAACAGCAGAGGTTCAGCTGCTTAGGTACTTTGAGCCCGAACCCGGGATTTTTATAGCAGAGAGCCCCAAGGTCATCAGAAGAGCACTTGTCGGCGGCTATGAGCCCATATCCTTTCTTGTTGAAAACAAATATATTGAGGGGCAGGCATCTGATATTATCAGCTCATGTCCCGATATTCCCGTTTACACTGCTGCTTCCGATGTGCTTACTCAGCTGACAGGCTTTAAGCTCACACAGGGAGCTCTGTGCGTAATGAGAAGAAAAAAGCTCCCGAGTGCCGAAAGCATACTCGAAAACGCAAAAACAATTGCAATTCTTGAGGACATTATGAACCAGACCAATGTGGGAGCTATCATCAGAAGTGCCGCAGCACTCGGCATAGATGCCGTCCTGCTGACCCCTGCGTGCAGTGACCCTCTATACAGGCGTTCCATTCGAGTAAGCATGGGAACTGTTTTTCAAGTACCCTGGACATATCTTGACTGCGGTGCCCCTGATTATGTATCATATCTTAAAGAGAAGGGCTTCTGTACTGCTGCTATGGCATTAAGAAATGATACGCTGTCTGTCGATGACGAAAGACTCAAACATAATGATAAAACAGCTATCATTCTCGGAACCGAGGGCGAGGGTCTGAAAGCTGAAACTATCGCAGCCTGCGACTATACCGTTAAGATACCCATGTATAACGGTGTAGATTCGCTGAATGTAGCCGCTGCCAGTGCAGTAGCTTTCTGGGAATTGAGAAAAGAATAAAGCATAAGCCGTCTGCTGTATTATCAGGCAGACGGCTTTGTTATTTTCAAAGAAAAGGTCTGATATTGGCTCTCCATTCCTCAGTAAGGCGGGCTGTACTCCATGAAGCGTTGGCGGGGCTTGTTGACGGCAAAGCAATGATATCTATGCCTGTCAAAGGCTTCTGATATTTATTATACAGCTTTTCCGCAGTTTTACCGTTTGCAAACAGAGCTTTTATATCAGAGCCCACTATCACAGACATAATGTCTGTCGGAACTACATTTTTAATACTCGAATCTGAGGAACCAACTATATCACATTCGGAGATAACGTCCCAAACAGCGATATTGCTTGATATAAGCATCCTCTTCTTCTGCTCAACACTTAAAGGTATCTCGCATTTTACAATAGCGGATAAAACGGTCCAGAACCTGTTCTGAGGATGACCGTAATAAAAATTATCCTCTCTGGACTTCACCGAGGGCAAAGTACCAAGTATAAGTATACGGCTGCTTTCATCATAGATCGGCTCAAATGTATGCTTTATGTGCGAATATGAGCTCATGCTTTTTTCCTTCCGAAAAAGGTACGTTTTATCTTGCTTAATCCACGCTTGAAAACCCTGTCACGGACAAAGAAAAGAGGACGCTTGATAAACAGAAGATCTATCCATATATGAACATAAAGCTTGTAGAGCTTATTGTCAACATCATACCATTTGCCTTTGCGGTAAAAACGTGTAACAATGCCCTTGACCTGCTCTTTTTTCACATATTCGAGTCTCCAGCAGTTATCACCGATTATTATATAATGGTCGGGATAAGCATGAACAACACGATGTATAACGCCCTGCTCCTCTCCCCTGACGTACATAACCAGATCATACCTTTTGGCAGGCTTTGTAAGCTTATGTATCTCTACGATACCTTCCTTATTTGGTATCATTGGTTTCATACTGATACCCTTCGGAACACTCAGATAAAACCCGTTTTTTTCAAGCATTTCAAGCTGTGCCTTACCCATCTATAGCACCGATATTTCTGAGCTCGGTAACAGCTCTGTGAACGTCTGCTTCAACAACGCCGTCGGGAGCTTCGTACTCATCACGTATCCTTTTAACGATCTCAGCCTCAGTCATATCCTTCTGCATTAGCTTAAGAGTCTTTCCGAACATCTCATTGCCCTCAACAATACCCGAAAACTTCGCTTTACCTGTTGCCACCAGAAGGAATCTTCCGTCTGCTTCATGTATAACGAATTCCTTTTTCAATTTCATTTCATTCATCCCTTTACTGCTTTGATCTAAGAAAACATATTTAATACTATTTTATCATACTGAGCCTTTATTGTCAAGCTATACGTAATTATATCAAGAGCGGATTCTGTTCATATGCGTGCACAATAATTGAGATTATATTTCAGCTAAAATACACTACAATTTATGTCTTAAATATAGTTTATACTACACGCTGTAAATGATCTGTAGTAAATACTACAAAACTCAGCAGAATTGAATATTGTAAACCGTACAAATACATGCTATTATATAGACACACCAAGGGAAACAAAAGAAATCTTGAAAGGAAAGAAAAGATCATGAAAAACACAGTAAAAACAAACACAAAGGCAAACGTAAAGAAGAACTCGAAGAACAGCTTGAAGTCAAACAAGACTTTCATCGCAGCGGTTTCCGCAGCTGTTACAGCAGTAACAATGACTGCAGGTCTTGCACTGACAGTCGCAATAGTATCACCTGCTGAAAAGACCACTCCTCAGGCAGCAGTTACAACAACAGTAACACAGGCACCTAAGGCAGTAGTTCCTGCAGAAGCTGCGGTGAAGCCGCTTAAAATAGATAATACCGCAAAGGCAGTAAGCAACAATAACGCAAAAGCTAAAGCAATCCTGAACGAAACAAAGACAGCTGAGCCCGAGCAGAAGACTGCACCTGTTGTTCAGCAGGAAACAGCTCCCGTAGTTCAGCAGCAGGCAGCCCCCGCAGTTCAGCAGCAGGCAGCCCCGGTAGTTGAGCAGAAGGCAGCTCCCGCAGTTGAGCAGAATACTGAAACACCCAAGAGCGGCACACCTGTTATCCCTCAGGGCGAGGTAAACGACTGGAAAACACACGATGCTAAAGACGGCTTCCCTATCGGAACATTTTTCAACGGCAACAGCACTCTTAACGTTGTAAAGCTTGATAACGCTAACTACAGTATCACAGTAACTGAAATAACCGGTCTGAATACAGCAAATGTTTATGACATCAAGGCTGTAGCAAACGGCTCCAAGATGATCTACAAAAACGCAGTAAAGAACGCTGTAGTATTCGACGCTGACGGTCATGTGGCAGAAAGTCAGTTTATAGATAACGCACATAACGGAACATTTGATGCATCTGACGCAGGTTACACCTGGGTAGATACAGAAGGAACAACAATCTTCGTTCCTTGGTTTGGTTACTGATCAGAATCATAATACTGACCGCTCGTAAACGTAATGTTTACGAGCGGTATTTTTTATGGGCTTATGCATAGCTTATAGGTTCATTATTGTTCTTACGTTGCATTCATATACGCACTCAGCAGCGTTTATATAAGCCGCAACCAACCCCGCTGAAAAGCTGCGGTCTCAAATGCATATAAAAGCCTGAACATAACAGCAAGAGCACCCGAGCTGAATGCCCGAGTGCCCTTGCTTCTCATAATTCTATATTACTTATTGTTGTTTCTCATATCAATTGTTTTCTTATTGACACTTATTTGGTTTATGCTGCCTGTGCTGAGGCTTTCCTTGAACTCAGGTGTGTTTCTGATTCTCTTGAAGGTAGTTTCATAAGGGAGTTCAGCATTTCTGACATACTTATCCTTTATCTCTTATCTCTCTGGTCTTGAAAACACAAAGTATACCGCGATATGTAACAACTGCTATCATCTTGAGAACAGCCTTGCATCAATATATCCCTTCATTGTATCGCCGAAGATAGTATATGGTTGCACATAAAAATCTTAAGGTTCAGATTTTATATCTATAATTATAGTATTATACCTCTTGTTTTGTACCTTGTCAACAAAAAACGAATTAATTTTTATGCATTCATCTCTGTATTTGCTGAAATTTACATAAAATTCACATTTACAAGCTATATCTGTGACAGTTTTGTTATCATGATATGATATAATATTATTATCATATTTTAAACATTTATAATACAGCAGACAAATCGGAGGAATACAATGAGTGCTGTTGCTGAACGTATAGGTTTTATAACACTGATACGTGTAATTATAGAGAGCTGGAACGAATTGTTCCTGATAATTCTGATCGCAGCAATGCAGGTCAGTAAAAACACAAATGCTTCCGATGAGCATAAAAAGAAGATCAAGATTCCATTAACAAATGAGCTTCTTATTTTCTTTTCGGCATCCTTTGTTTACAGTCTTTGCAATATTATCACCGCATTATTATACGATGTAAATTCACCAGTGCTTCATCGTGTTGTTACTGTAAGCGTTTTTATGTACTATGTTACGGGCAGCTTTCAGACGTTATTCTTCTTACAGGTAATAAAGATACACATCGCACATAAGCTTTCAAATGATAAACTAAAAAAAGCTATAACTGCCTTTCAGCTTTTGCAGATACCTTTATATATTCTTCTTCTGATAACCCCGTTTACTAATGCTATCTATAAGCTATCAGATAATAATCTCTATCAGCGTTCATGGGGATTTTATATATGGCAGGGAGCAACCATTATCACCTTTGTTTTCATAGGAGTAATAATAATCTCGAAATGGAAGAACATAGACAGCTTTCTGAAAAAGATAATTGTAACTGCTTCCGTATTTCCAATGCTCGGTTTTGTCGGGAGCTTTTTCTTATCAGAGTTTTCACTTAACAGCTTTACAGTGGTTATAACAGCTTTTATCATGTTCCTGCTGTATGAGAAGAACAAGACCGAAGTTATAATAAGATACGAAAAAGCTTTTGAAAAAGCTAAGACCGAGCTTGCAGAAGCACAGCTTACACTTATGCAGGCACAGATAAGACCTCATTTTATAAATAATGCCATGCTTGCAATCCAGGAGCTTTGTTATACTGAGCCTCAGCGAGCTGCCGAGGTTTTAGACCACTTTGCCAGATATTTAAGAAACAACATTAATGCAACAAACAGCACATACCCTATCCCCTTTGCGGAGGAAGTTCAAGCAGTAAATGAGTATCTGTCTCTTGAATATGCAGACACAAGCAAGGTGTTTCAGTTTGAATTTGATCTTAAAAGCAAAGAATTCAAGGTGCCTGCTCTTAGCGTGGAGCCGCTGATCGAAAATGCCGTCAAGCATGGGATAGACCGATACAGCAGTACAGGAAAGGTCATACTGTCATCGTTTGAAACTGATGAGGCTTATCACATTATGATAAAAGATAACGGCAATGGCTTTGATATGAATGATGAAACTCTCGGAAAGGGCGGTATCGGTCTAAAAAACACCGAACAGCGTCTTAAGCTGATGTGCAGCGGAAGGCTTGAAATAAAGCATGATAACGGCTGGACAATAGCTGAGATTACTATTCCTAAGGTACAGGAGGACAATAATGATAACGGTAACCTTTGATGATGAACAGCTTGCTGTAAATTCGCTTATACGCAAGCTCAAAAAAATCGACCCGAACGGCATACATGAGGGCTTTGTAAAGCTCCCCGACTTTATGGAGTATGCTGACAACAATCATATCGATATCCTGTTTCTGGATATTGACCTCGGTTATTCTCTGAACGGACTGGAGCTGATAAAGCACATTCACGAAAAATACGGAAATATGAACATCATTATTTATACAGGTCATTCAGACCCTGATTACAAAGTCAGTGCACTTGATAATTATGTATCAGCGTACCTTGTTAAGCCCGTATCTGATGAAGAACTCGAAACAGCGATATCCCGTGTTCGTATACCGATAAGGGAGCTTCATGTTCAGTGCTTCGGATATTTTGAGGTGTTCTATGGAACTCAGCCTGTTCGCTTTGAGCGTAAGGACAGCAAGGAAGTACTTGCCTACCTTATAGATAAGAGAGGAGCAGAAGTATCCGAGGAAAGGCTCAGATACCTTTTATTCAATGAAGAAAACGACGGTGAAGAAAAACGCACGTATACAAGAAATATCATCTATGATATACGAAAAACTCTTGATAAATACGGTGTACCAAAGGATATAATCACAAACTCCAAGGGTGCATACAGTATAAATATGTCGATGCTTAGATGCGATTATTACGATTACCTGAACGGAAAAACCGTCCCTTCTGCCAAGCTTAAACAGTATATGGAGCAGTATATATGGGCAGAAGGAGTAAGAAAAGAGCTTTTCTCTGTATAAGAACTGATGCTTCAAAAAACATGAAGGATTTCTGTTATGGATAATGAAAATCAGCCTGTAAAAAAGAAAAAATATGGTTCGCTTTCAAAGTCGGCCAAAAAGGAGCGTCGGTAGCTTAACCTTATGACGCTGCCGGTAGTTATATGGTACGCTCTGTTCTGCTGCCTGCCGCTGTTCGGAGTATTCTTCGCATTCAAGGAGTTTACTCCCGTTCCGGGCGAATCGCTGTTCAAAAACCTTTTTGTAAACAGCCCCTGGGTAGGCTTCAAGAACTTCTCTTATCTGTTCAGAAACCCTCTTAGCCAATCTGTTATTCTGAATACTCTTACATACAATAAATGAAAGCTGAAATGGAAGAAGCAGGCCTTGACGAACTGCTTGAAGATATCAGATCTGAGCTGAAAAAGCATCTTGCTAAAAACGCAGACAGTTGATATAGCTCAATATTTAGTATAAAAACGGCTTGATCTGTTCAAGCCGTTTTGTTTTATATAAGAACCGTATCTCTTCATTCTATAGTCATAACAGCATCTTTAAGCTGACAGTAACGGTAGCCGTCCTCTTCGTATGTGTTGAAAACACCCTCGACTACTATTTCGCTGTCGATCTCGGGATAATCGTCAGGATATGTATAATCACCGCTGAGAACAAATTCCATTCCCTGAGAACAGCAGGCTGTAGCATCAGCTATAAGAACTGCAAAGTAATCCTTACCGTTATACTCGGTATAAGCAAAGGTACCTTTTGCTCTCACAGGCTGACCAATGTAGGTTTCGGGATAGTTCACCATATCAAACACCTGAGCGTAGACCATATTGCTGTCAAGAACAGTAAGGTCTATAAGCTCATCAGTATCGGTTTCATGAACTGCCTCGGTGGTTGTCGTGATCTTTGTTTCTGTATCGGTCTCAGGTGCAGTTTCAGAAGTAAGTGCAGTGGTAGATTTCTCTGTCTGAGATGTACTGCTCAGAACAAGCTTATCAATTTTTGAGGTATCTCCGCAGCCCGAGAGAAGCAAAGCTGCAAATGCAAATATAATTAAGTTCTTTTTCATTTTATGTCCTCCTAGCAAACAGCGATATAATACTGAAAATGATGAAAACTGCTATATCTGCCGTAACTATTGTCGAACCGACAGGTGTTGAAAACAGAATTGAAATAAGTATCCCAACTGTTGCACATATCACAGAAATAAGTGCCGAGCAGATTATAACGCCCTTAAAGCTTTTGAAAAGCCTCATTGCAGACAGTGACGGAAAAATTATCAATGCCGAAATCGCTATCATAAGGTTATACAAATTAGCCTTTACACCTGTTGCCTTTGCAAAGCTCTCATCAAATGTGACTGCAAAAATCTTCTTGTAAAACAGTATGAACACCAGTATAACAACAAGTGCCATACCTATACAAAGCCAGACCTCGCCCTTAGTCAGAGTAAGTATCGAGGTCGAGCCGAAAAGCGTACTGCACACATCTCCTGCAACATTTGCAGATTTTGAAAACAGGTTTATGAGCATATACCCTATGGCAAGAGCTCCTACAGAGATCATCGCAACAGCAGCATCGCCCTTTATTTTAGTATCTTGGCCTGTCCTTAAAAGCAGTATCGCTGACAGCACTGTCACAGGAAGGATTATAACCATTTTTTCTGTAAAGCCGGCAACTATCGCCACAGCCATAGCCCCGAATGCTACGTGCGAAAGGCCGTCACCTATGAACGAAAAACGTTTGAGCACCAGCGTAACTCCAAGCAAAGATGAACAAAGTGCTATCAGCAGACCAACTATCATTGCATATTGAACAAAAGGATACTCAAAGTATAATTGAAGCTTTTCTATAAGCTCACTCATCGGTCTTGCCTCCCTCCGACAGGAAAAGCCGGCCTGCCTTGCTGTTGAGGTAATCATCCTTGCTGCCGAAGAAAAGCTGACTGTGACTTCCGATATGAAGAACATGACTAGCGTATTTAACGGCAGCATGAACATCATGAGAGACCATTATAACAGTAATGCCCTCAGAATTGAGCATTCCTATCAGATCATAAAGGTCAGTCTGTGCCTTTGGGTCGAGTCCGGTGACGGGCTCATCAAGAAGAAGCAGCTTGCTTGTTGCACAAAGTGCCCTTGCAAGAAGCACTCTCTGCTGCTGACCGCCCGAAAGCTCTCTGTAGCAGCGTTTTCTGAGCTCAGTGATGCCAAGCCGCTCCAAGTTCTTTTCAGCAAGGCTTTTCTGCTCTTTGGAGTAGAAAGGTCTGAGACCGCACTTCGCAAGACTGCCCGACAAAACTATCTCCCACACTGTAGCGGGAAAATCTCTCTGAACAAATGTCTGTTGAGGAAGATAACCGATCTCCGAGGGTTTAAGACCTTCGCTCCACTTAATATCTCCGGACATAACTCCTTTAAGTCCGAGAAGAGCCTTGATAAGAGTACTCTTTCCTGAGCCGTTCTCACCTAAGATATAAAGATAATCACCGCTGCTTACCTTGAAATCAAGACCCTCGGCAACAGGATTGCCCTCATAAACCAGAGTTACATTACTGCAAATGATCTGCTCACTCATATTCAAACCTCGCTTAGCCTATATCCGCTTTGAGCGTTTCGTAGTTTTTCTCCATAAGGCTGAGATAAGTAGCACCCGAATCCATTTCCTCTTTTGATACCGACTGTATAGACTCGAGAACAGCTATTCTCTGATCTTTGTTCTTGGTCGAATCAATAATCGAACGTGCTATTTCCCCGTCTGAATTTTCTATCGTGTAGATTGTATCACAGCTCAGTTCATCAAGCTTTCCTGCAAGAAAAGCGATAGTTTCAAAGCTTGCCTCTGTCTCAGCTGAGCAGCCCACGAATGCTGCATAATAATCAAAGCCGTAATCATCGGCAAAATACCTGAACGGAAAACGGTCACCGAAGATAAGCGTTTTCTCGCTTGCATTATCTGCAAGGGTCTTGAATTTGCCGTCAAGCTCATCAAGCTTTGCGGTGTAGCTTTCAAGGTTCTGCTTATAGGTCTTTGCGTTATCTTTATCTATTTGCGAGAGCTTATCCGAGATTTCGGTACAAAGAACCTTAGCATTTTTAAGTGACAGCCATACGTGCTCATCATACTCGGGACCTTCCTCTTCGCCCTCTTCTTCCTCTTCTTCGCCCTGCATACCTTCTTTTAGCACTTCCTCCTTAGCGGAGTCACCAATCACATCAAGAAGGTTAATAACCTTCATTTTCTTGTTGGTCGCTTCCTTGAGAGCGTCCTCGACCCACTCGTCAGACTCCCCTCCTACATAGATAAACAAATCGCAGGAGCCGATCTTCATAATATCCTCGGCCGTGGGCTGGTAGCTGTGAAGGTCAACACCGTTATCAAGAAGATAAGTGACTTCGGCATCATCAGCAAGGTCTCCCATTATTTCAAGCGTCCACTCATATTCAGGGAAGATCGTGCACACAACCTTTACTTTTGAAGTGCTGCTGCTTTCAGAACCGCAGCCAATACACGAAAATGCTATCAATGTGCTGACAATAAGCACACCGAACCTCTTAAAAATAGACATAATTATAGCCTCCCAATCAGATAGAATTACTAGTAAAATCACTCTGCAAAAAGGCATACTACACCTGTAAAAGGACACAGTATGCCCGTAATTCTATTTAATTGAGAAGCTTAACCTTCAATAATACAGGGGTAAGTACAGACTCTCTGCACTTATCCGCAAATAAAGCTATAGCATTGACCGCAGCTGTAATAAACATAGCGGTAAAGAAAGCCCCGATCGCAAGACAAACTGTCGATATAAGCTTTTCGCACTGCTCGATAGTAAGACAGATCTCGCAGTCCTCGCCCGAGCAAGAGTGATCGGCTTCGGCAGCTGAAAAGGCAATAGAGCCCAATATGATTAGTCCAAAAACAACAACTAACAGCAGTGTAATAACTCGCATTTTTTTGCTTTTCACAGGGCTCACCTCTTTCTTTCACGGATATCTTTGCTTTCAAAGCTAAATTATATCACTCTTTTGCAGATATGTCAAGTGAAAAGTTGGTGAAATACTAATCCGCTTGAGATCTGCAAATGTTTTAATTGGATTGACTATCTGTGGGCGGTATGGTATAATTAACATACAGAATAAGAAACCTATGGTGGTGCATATATGAGCATTTTTTCAAAAGCGGAATACGAGACCGTGTTAATGGATTTTAAGTTCGCCGAGACCGATGACCTCCCAACAATACAGGCATACGGCATGGCAGACGGACAGATGTATTACTGCAATGCTGTTTACAGCATCAGAACAAAATACTACGCCATGTGGGAGGACGGACGCTACCGAGCTATCGCATCAGACCTTTACCAAGCCGCAGGCAGAACAAAAATCGAGGTAATCCTGAAAAAGAAAAAGGGCGAAGTGGAGGATTTCAGAATTGACCTTGAACGCCTTGCTGAGACCATCGGCAATCCCGATATAAATGCGTTGGAGCTGGGCGGCTGGGGACTTTACGATCATGAGGTTGAGATGTGATATATTATGTTTCTCTGCATAACCTGAAGAGATCATCACTTCATTCTTATTTGACGTACACTCCACGTCTGTCACTTTTATGATGTTAATACTATTTCTTTCCTTCCCCTTATTAAGCGAAGGATCGACCATATCAAGAGCAAACACCGCAGCATATCTACCGTGCCATATTGCAGAGTGTTTTCAGATTGGAGCAACAAGCCCGACAGCGAATACCTACGCCGTCGGGCTATAATTATGTGATTATGTTTCTAATTTATCTGCCAAAGGGCACGATCTTACAATATCGGTACGAGTTTGCTCTCAACTCCCTCAACGTGCTTGCTTTGACCTGTTGTTCCTGCTGTTTCGCCATTCTTTACCCGGTCAAGCCGGTCTTACACATCTGCCCTCTGCCGTCTGACAAGCTCTGCAAATATCCCGTCCTTTGCGATAAGCTCCTCATAGCTCCCGTCCTCTGCGATACCGCCTTTATCGAGAACGACTATCCTGTCACAATGACGTATGGTCGAGAGCCTGTGGGCGATCACGATACGGGTACAACCCATTTTGTCGAGAGCTTCGCTCACCTGCCTTTGCGTGATGTTGTCAAGAGCGGAGGTAGCCTCG
>ONLC01000032.1 GCA_900318545.1 uncultured Eubacteriales bacterium | reverse complement strand
AGCAGTTTAGCACAGCGGCACGTACAAAATACAGCGGAGTATTAATAGTATAGTCGGTCGCACTAGCTGAGGGGCTTTCCAATCGCCCCTCAGACTCCCTTCGGATGAAACATTCAATCTGGGTTGGAGAGCATACTCGGCAGTTTGGCACAGCGGCACGTACAAAAATAGCAGAGTATTAATAGTACGGTTGGTCGCCCAGCCTAGGAGGCTTTCCTAGGCTTGCTGTGCAAGGCAGTGTCCCTCAGAAAACTACGGGGGCAAAAATCATATAAATAAAAACGGAGGTATACCTCAATGAAATCAAATGTGTATAAACTTGAAAAGAATGAAAATGACTACAGCAATATCCCGAACGAAGCACAAAAAACTGCTGAATATAACGGCCTGGATAAGAAGTCTGCAATGAGAGTCAGATTGCTGTCGGAGGAGCTTATCTGTATGCTGCCCGAGCTGCTCAATTACGGAACAGGGTCGTTCTGGATAGAGTCAGAGGATAAAAACTATGAGCTTCATCTGAAGGTCGAGGCAAGAGATCACTTTGATGTCGATATTGATAAGCTGCTGTCCGTTTCAAAAAGCGGCAAGAATGCTGCTGCAAAGGGTATCATCAATAAGATCTGCATAGCTGTTGACTATATGCTCAGCGACAGGGCAAAGCTTGCAGAATCTGACCCATATTCATTCTATACAATGGGTATGTCAGAACATAGCGGTGCGGCTTCATGGTCACTGCTTGACTACAGAAACAACCTTCAGCGCAGTGAGTCCTTCGAGAACAAGGAGGATAACTGGGACGAGCTTGAAAAGTCGATAATCGCAAACATCGCCGATGATGTCATCGTGGGCGTTATCGGAAGAAAAATAGATATCATTATCAAAAAGAAGTTCTGAACAATACAGCTCTCCTCGCTTCGGCGGGGAGAGTCAATCTATAAAGGATATGTAAATGGAGAAAAATCAGCTTTTCAGAAAAGCAAGCCTAGACAGCATCACCTCACCGGAGCAGCTGACTGATTATATGAGGGTCACAAACCCTTCGCTGCTGATCATACTGGGGGCGGTGCTGGTTCTTCTGCTTGGAGCAGTGACCTGGTTCTATTCAGCCAGAACAGAAACTACAGTCAAGGGTGATGCACTGGTGAACAGAGGCACTGTGTCTGTGTACATCAGCGGAGATGACGCAGCCGATGTAAAAGAAGGTATGATCGTAAGAGTCAGAGGCTATGAGGCCTATATAAATGAGGTAATTACTCATGATGACGGTACGGTGACAGCAAAGGCTGAGGCAGATATCCATGACGGGCTCTATGACGCTGAGATCGTGACAGGTGAGCTCGATCCGATAAGCTTCATTTTCGATGACTGACGGGGGAACTAAATGAGCAGGGAAAAACGCATTAAACAGCCTGTTACAAAGGGTGTCGCTAAGGTGCCTGTAATAATGCAGCTGGAGGCCCTTGAGTGCGGAGCGGCCTGCCTTGCTATGGTCATGGCCTACTATAATAAGTGGATACCCCTTGAACAGGTGAGGGTGGACTGCGGTGTCTCAAGAGACGGTTCAAATGCGAAAAATGTAGTCATGGCGGCAAAAAGCTACGGCTTCAAAACCCGAGCATTCAGGTATGAGGTCGATACGCTCAGAAAAAAAGGGACGTTTCCATGCATTATCCACTGGAACTTCAATCACTTTGTCGTGCTGGACGGCTTCAAGGGCGGAAAGGCAGTCATAAATGACCCTGCAAGAGGTATCATCAGGGTACCTATCGAGGATTTCAGCCGCTCGTTCACAGGCATCTGCATGATGTTCGCCCCCGGAGAGGACTTTAAGCCCGAGGGCAAAAAGAAAAGCACTGTTGCCTTTGCAAAAAAGCGCCTTATCGGTGCAGGCTCGGCAGTGCTGTTTGTGGCGCTTACTACGGTGATAGCCTATCTGTTCAATATTATAAACCCCGTTATCTCGCAGGTGTTTGTGGATAAGCTCCTGACGCAGGGGCAAAGCGACCTGCTCTACCCGTTCATAGGGCTGATGTCAGGGCTTGCGATACTACAGATCACCGTTGAATGGGCAAAGGCGATATATTCGCTGAAAATAAACGGAAAGCTCGCTATCATCGGCAACTCCACCTATATGTGGAAGGTGCTGCGTATGCCTATGGAGTTCTTCTCGCAAAGGCTTGCAGGCGATATCCAGCAAAGGCAGGGTGCCAATGCAGCTATTGCCGAGACTCTTGTAAACACGGTTGCACCGCTGGTGCTCGACACAGCTATGATGATATTCTACCTTGTGGTTATGATAAGAAACAGCCTTCTGCTTACGGCAATAGGCGTGGTGACTATCTTTATAAACCTGCTGATGTCGAATATCATCTCCAAAAAGAGGGTCAATATAACCCGTGTGCAGATGAGAGATCAGGGAAAGCTTGCAGCGACTACGGTTACGGGAATAGAAATGATCGAAACCATCAAGTCAAGCGGTGCCGAGAACGGCTACTTCCGCAGATGGGCAGGCTATCAGGCATCAGTGAACGCTCAGACTGTAAGGTTTGCAAGGCTCAATGAATATCTTGGTATCATACCTGTGTTCCTGTCGCAGGCTGCGAACTATATTGTTATGATACTGGGCGTATGGCTCGCTATGGACGGAGAGATAACTCTCGGTGCTATAATTGCGTTTCAGGGCTTCCTGACTGCGTTTATGCAGCCTGCTTCAACGCTCATAAGTGCAGGACAGACCCTTCAGGAAATGAGAACTCAGATGGAGCGTGTTGAGGACGTCCTCGAATACCCGACCGACCCCTTCGTTAAGGACAGACCCCTTGATGATAACACCGACTATGGAAAGCTCTCGGGTAATATTGAGATTCGTGACCTTAGCTTCGGCTATTCAAGGCTTGCAGAGCCTGTTATAAAGCACTTCAATATGAGCCTTAAGCCCGGCTCGAGCGTGGCATTCGTGGGAATGTCGGGCTGCGGAAAGTCAACGCTTTCAAAGCTTATCTCGGGGCTTTATCTGCCGTGGGAGGGCGAGATCCTCTTTGACGGAAAGAAGATCGGTGAAATCGACAGGAGCGTTTTCACAGGCTCGGTGGCGGTGGTCGATCAGGATATAATCCTGTTTGAGGACACCATAGAGAACAACATCAAAATGTGGGACAGCACCATAGAGGACTTTGAAATGATTCTGGCAGCCCGTGATGCACAGCTTCATAACGACATAGTTTCCCGTGTGGGCGGCTATCAGTACAAGCTCACTGAGGGCGGAACAAACCTCTCGGGAGGACAGCGTCAGCGGCTTGAAATAGCCAGAGTTCTCGCTCAGGACCCCTCGGTGATCATTCTCGATGAGGCTACCAGTGCCCTTGATGCCAAGACCGAATACGAGGTAGTAAAGGCGATAAAGGCAAGGGGAATAACCTGTATAGTAATAGCACACAGGCTCTCGACAGTTCGCAGCTGCGATGAGATAATCGTCCTTGATAAGGGCGAGATAGCAGAGCGAGGCACCCACGAGGAGCTTTATAACAAGGGCGGCAAGTATCACGAGCTTGTAGCTGCCGAGTAAGGAGGCGAAAACTAATGGGCTGGTTTGATGAACAGATCAGACAGCGTAAGCAGCATGACCAGGAGGTTTTCGAGGACTCCTTTGTCGATCTTGCAGGAGTCGTGCTCGGAAAGAAGGCTGCAAAGGAGCTCGGTGACGAACGCCTTGTCACAAGGGCGGCTATAGAGGAAATACTCAAATACTATCACTATAAGTCAAAGGAAATACCCGAAACTGTAAAGGACTCCGATGACCAGCTTGAGTATCTGCTCAGACCTCACGGCATAATGAGAAGAAACGTAGTCCTCGAAAAGGGCTGGTATTAATTGCTATGAGCTTGATACCCAAGGGCTTAAGAGGATACTATTATACTGATTTCAACACAGGCAAAAAGATAACTCTGAACAAAAAGAATGCAGAGCTCTTCGAGACTGATGCTATCTGCTTTTATCACCCTCTGCCGATGAAAAAGCTGAGCATAAGAGATTTGTTTGCCTATATGGCAGGCTCGGTAAACAAAAGCGACTATCTGCTGATAGTTCTTGCGACCCTTGCCGTAACAGGGCTGGGGCTTATCATAACGCCACTGGTAAGGACGCTTACAGGAAAGGTCTACATCAGAGGGGATAAGCATATACTTTTCGCTATGGCGATCTTTATGATCTGTGCGACGATATCCTCGCAGATGATAAGTGCTGTCAGAAATCTGATAAATGCAAGAATATCCACCAAGGTGACTGTATCTCTCGAGGCCGCAACAATGATGCGAACGCTTTCTCTGCCGTCAAGGTTTTTCCGCAAGTTCAGCTCGGGAGACCTCAGCATAAGAGTTTCCTCGGTGAGCCTTATCTGCTCTATACTGATAGGAAGCGTTATGCTTACGGGACTTACCTCGCTGTCATCTCTTTTATACATCTTCCAGATATTCAAATATGCCAAAAGCCTTGTGCTGCCTGCCGTTGCAGTCATATTGACTACGCTTGTAGTTTCGGTAATAGCATCACTTATGCAGATACGAATAAGCAGACAGCATTTAGAGCTCTCTGCAAAGGAAGCAGGTCTGAGCTATGCACTTATATCGGGCATACAGAAAATAAAGCTCGCAGGTGCAGAAAAAAGAGCCTTTGCCAAGTGGTCAAAGGCTTATGCAGAGAGTGCAGCTTACGTGTATGACCCTCCGACATTTCTTAAAGTAAACAATGTGCTTACCGCAGCAGCTGCGTTGATAGGAAACATCGTCCTGTACTTTGCAGCCGCCAGGGACGGCATAACTACTGAGGATTTCTTTGCGTTCAATGCCGCCTTCGGAATGGTAACAGCTGCCTTTGCGGCACTGGCTCAGATAGCTGTGTCTATCGGTCAGATACCGCCTATACTTTCGCTTGCAAAGCCAATCCTCGAGACCGAGCCCGAAACCTCGGAAAAGAAGGAAATGGTAACAAGACTCTCGGGAGTGATAGAGCTCAACAGCGTAAGCTTCCGCTACACCGAGAATATGCCCTACGTTATAAACGAGCTGTCCCTGAAAATAAGGGCAGGCGAGTATGTAGCGATAGTCGGCGAGACAGGCTGCGGAAAGTCAACCCTTATGAGACTGCTTTTAGGCTTTGAAGCTCCCGAAAGAGGAGCAGTCTACTATGACGGAAAGGATCTGAACACTCTCGATCTGAAGTCTCTTCGCAGACATATCGGAACAGTAATGCAAAACGGCAGCCTCTTTCAGGGGGATATATATTCAAATATCGTTATCTCAGCTCCCGACCTGCCGCTTGATGCCGCATGGGAGGCAGCCGAGCTTGCAGGCATCGCAGATGATATAAAGGCAATGCCAATGGGTATGCACACTGTTATCTCCGAGGGTCAGGGAGGTATCTCGGGAGGACAGAAGCAGCGTCTGATGATAGCGAGAGCTGTAGCCCCGAAGCCGAAGATCCTCATGTTTGACGAGGCTACCAGTGCCCTCGATAATATGACTCAGAAGCACGTTTCGGACTCACTCGATAAGCTTAAATGCACACGAATAGTCATAGCACACAGGCTCTCGACTATAAGAAACTGCAGCCGTATAATCTATCTCGATAAGGGCTCTATCGCCGAGGACGGCACCTATGAGGAGCTGATCGAAAAAAACGGCAAGTTCGCTGCCCTTGTAAAACGCCAGATGGTAGACTAGCTGTATAGTACCTGCGTACCTTATCATGAAAGATATTTCCTCCGCTGCCGACCGAGACTGTGACGAGCGAAGCAGAGGGCTGATCCTGCACAATTATGGATTTATCGACAGACTGAGCGGAGTGCAAAAGCACTCCGCTTTGTTAGTATCAGTTTGCGACATACATCTGTCTGTAGGGGTTGCCCGAATCGGGCACTACGGTTGTAAATGGTGAATCAAGAAGCTCCTTCAGGTCGAAGTCAAAGTAGGTGCAGAAATGCCTGAGAAAATGCTCTATCTCTGCGAAGTCCTCCTTGGTGGAGGGGTGCGTATGTACCTGCTCGGGGAACCTTATACCCTTGCAGTCCGAACGCAGAAACATCTTTCCGCCGTGCATTCCTGTTGAGGGGAAGTTCCCGACTATAGGCTTGTCATTATCTGCAAGTCCCAGAACGATGATAGTTCCGCCTGCCTGATACTCGCCCAGAAAGCTTCCTGCCTTTCCTCCGATAACGAGGGCAGGCTGTTTTTCCTTATACGCCTTCATGTGTATACCTGCTCTGTAGCCTGCGTTTCCCTGAACATAAATATGTCCGCCCCTCATAGCGTAGCCGACAGCATCACCGACATTGCCGTGGATAACGATAGCACCGTCATTCATAGTGTCGCCTACAGCGTCCTGAGCGTTGCCCATTACCTCTATTCTTGCACCGTTGAGGTATGCTCCGAGGGCATTCCCGGGAATACCGCTGACAGTTACCTTCTTGTCCGAGATGCCTGCCGCCAAGAACCTCTGCCCGAGGCAGTCCGTGATGCTGCAGTCGCCCCTTGCCGCATGAAGCGCATCATTAAGCTCCTTATAGTCAAGACCTGTTGCGTTTATGTTCATTATACTGCACCTCCGAGCTTTTGTTTTCTTGTATCTGCACTGAATACCGCAAGCGATGGCGAGCGAAGCAGCTCTGCCTTGTTCAGCGTATCAACCGGAGTTTTCTCTCTTACCAGAGAGGTGTACACGCCTGCTCTGTTCACATCACCTATGATCATATAGCCTGCAAGCCTTCCGTCCTTTATGTACAGTCGGCGGATAGAGTCCTCGCCCTTTTCCTCGGTGATCTCACTGTCCTCGGGATAAGCTCCTGCGGTTGCGCAGTGCAGTCCGAAGAAGCCTATCGAGTTCATAGGTATCGCATCAGTTATGCTTGCATCTCCGCCTGCCATGTTGATGCCTGCCGTTCTGCCCTGCATATAGGCATTCGGGAGGATCGCAAGCACTCTCCTTGTATCCGTCGAGCTGTCATAGCCCTCGGAGCAGTCACCTGCGGCGAAAATGCCCTCCTGAGTTGTCTGCATTTTTTCGTTAATGATGATACCTCTGTTTACCTCACAGCCTGCCTGAACGGCAAGTGCGGTTTCGGCTCTTACTCCGACAGCCAGCACAAGAATGTCAAAATCCACCTCGGCACCGCTTTTCATGAACGCCTTATTGCCCTCGAACCTTACAGCTGTGTCACCCAGCAAAAAGCTTATGCCGTTTTTCTCCAGGTGCTTCTGCATAACAGCTGCACAGTCCGAATCAAGGATAGAGGACAGCACTCTGTCCGCAAGGTCGCAGACAGTTACCGAACCCACTCTGTCCTTAATTCCCTCTGCACATTTAAGACCTATAAGTCCAGCCCCGATGATAAGCACACGGCTTTTCTCGGTGAGTGCCTTTTCAAGTGCCAGACTGTCATCAAGGGTCATAAAGGTGAAGCGTTTTTCTACTGTGTCAAGCCCCTCGAATTTCGGCACAAAGGGCGATGAGCCTGTACACAGACAAAGCTTATCGAAGCTGAGCTTCGTTTTGTCCGAGAGAGTCACAGTGCTTTTTTTCGTATCAAGCTTTTCGGCTCTGCCGAAGATGAGCTTTACCTTGTTTTTCTCATAGAAATCCGCAGGGCGGTAGTTCATACGCTCTGTATCGGTCTTGCCCTCAAGGTAGTACGAGATGAGCGGTCTTGAATAAACAGGGTAGGGCTCTGCCGAAATGACAGTTACCGAGCCTTCGGTATCGATACTTCTGATACCCTCAATACAGCCTGTTGCGGCAACTCCGTTTCCGATGATAAGATATTCAGCCATGTTCTCACCTCTCCTCATAAACGATAGCGTTGTTCGGGCAGCCCTTTACACAGGCAGGCTCTCCGCAGCTGTTTGATAAGCACAGCTCGCATTTCTGAGCCGCACCGCTTTCTCCTGCAGCTACCGCCCCATAGGGACATACCAGCACACAGGTCAGACAGCCAACGCACTTGTTTCTGTCGATCTTTATCACTCCGTCTTCAATGCTTATCGCACCTGCGATACAGCTCTTCACGCAGAGAGGGTCTTTGCAGTGCCTGCACGATACCGCATAGTGAATGCCCTCACCGTCCTCGACATGGACACGGGGGAAGATAGTTTTGTCTTTAAGTGCCTTCACCATATCGTCAATACCCGAGTTTGCAAAAGCACAGTTATATTCGCAGAGGTGACAGCCAAGACACCATTCTTCGTTTACATATACTCTTTTCATTCGGCTCACTCCTATTCTCCTGCGTGGGAGATACCTAAGATCTCCAGCTCCTTATCGGAAAGACCTACGCCTCTGAGCATAAGCCTGTTTCCTCTCAGGCTCTCGATAGAGTTTATTCCCATTCCGCCCATAAGCTCCTTGATTTCGTGTCTCCATGCGGTCATAAGGTTTACAAGTCTCTGTGAGCCTATGTCGGGGTTAAGTCTCTTTACAAGTTCGGGGTCCTGTGTGGCAATTCCCCAGTTGCACTTGCCGCTCTGGCAGGTGCGGCAGAGGTGACAGCCGAGTGCAAGCAGAGCCGCAGTCGCAACATAGACAGCATCAGCACCGAGGGCTACTGCCTTTACAACATCAGCCGCCGAACGTACACTTCCGCCAACCACAAGTGAGATGTTATTTCTGATACCCTCATCACGCAGTCTCTGGTCAACCGCTGCAAGTGCAAGCTCGATAGGGATACCCACATTGTCTCTTATCCTTGTGGGAGCAGCTCCCGTACCGCCTCTGAAGCCGTCAATAGCGATGATGTCCGCACCGCTTCTGGCGATTCCGCTGGCGATAGCTGCAATATTATGCACAGCCGCCACCTTGACGATAACAGGCTTTTTGTACTCGGTCGCTTCTTTAAGTGAGTAAACCAGCTGTCTGAGGTCCTCGATAGAATATATATCGTGATGAGGTGCAGGCGAGATAGCGTCTGAGCCCTCGGGGATCATTCTTGTTCGGGAGATGTCACCGACTATCTTCTTTCCGGGCAGATGTCCGCCTATACCGGGCTTCGCACCCTGCCCCATTTTGATCTCAACTGCGGCAGCCGCTTCAAGGTAGTCCTTATGCACTCCGAAGCGCCCCGATGCCACCTGAACGACTGTATTCGGACCGTAAACGTAGAAGTCCTCGTGCAGACCGCCCTCACCTGTGTTGTAGCAGATACCGAGCTCTGTTGCGGCTCTTGCAAGAGAAGCGTGAGCATTGTAGCTGATAGAGCCGTAGCTCATAGCCGAGAACATTACAGGCATTGAGAGCTCCAGCTGAGGGGGGCATCTGGTGATGATGTTTCCGCTGAGGTCACGCCTGATCTTATCGGGCTTTTTGCCGAGGAATACCCTTGTTTCCATAGGCTCACGCAATGGGTCGATAGGGGGATTAGTAACCTGAGATGCATTAATCAGTATTCTGTCCCAGTAAACGGGCAGGGGCTTAGGGTTGCCCATTGAAGAAAGGAGCACTCCGCCGCTGTTTGCCTGCTTGTATATTTCCTTGATAGTCTGGTCGGACCAGTTTGCGTTCTCACGCAGGCGGCACTCGTTTTTGACAATTTTCAATGCTCTTGTCGGACACAGCGAAACACATCGCTGACAGTTCACGCATTTTGTTTCGTCTGAAAGCATAAGCCCGAGATCCTTGTCATAGCGGTGTACCTCATTAGCGCACTGCCTCTGACAGACCTGACATTTTATACAGCGTGTATTGTCCCTTACAACATCAAATTCGGGATTTATGTAATGCTCTCTCATCAGTATCTTCCTTCCCTTACTCTGACTATTACAGGCTCTCCGCCTGCAGGTGCGTAGAAGTTCTCAGCTTCGGGCTCCATTACTCTGACTGCGGCTTCCTCACTAGCTATGAACACACGGTCGCCCTTTTCGGCAGTTATCATCGAGCGAAGCTTCAGCCTGTCGTTGAGTGCCATAAGGCCGCCGTTCCAGCCGTAGACTATCGAGAACGGTCCTGTGATGAGGAGGCTTGGGAACACAGTTCTCAGGTATGTGAGCTTCTCCTTCTCCTTTTCGGGTCTTGAATTGATCGTTGACCAGAAGGGTGCTGCGATAACAGATGCAGCCTCCTCCAGCGTGAGGCCCTGCCGTCTTACAAGGTAGTCAAGAATATAGGTGATGACCTCGGTATCGGTCTGCAGGGTGCATTTGTAGCCGAACATCTCAATAAAGCGGCGGTTTGCATCGTAGGAGGAGATCTCTCCGTTATGAACTACCGAGCTGTCCAGCAGTGAGAACGGGTGAGCACCGCCCCACCAGCCGGGGGTGTTGGTCGGGTACCTTCCGTGAGCTGTCCATGAGTAGCCCTCGTATTCTTCAAGCCTGTAGAAAAGACCTACGTCTTCGGGGTAGCCTACAGCCTTGAAGCAGCCCATATTCTTTCCGCTGGAGAACACATAAGCGCCTTTCATTTCGGTGTTTATCTTCATAACTGTGCGTGCGACGAACTCATTCTCATCGACCTGCTCAGCCGACACCATCGAGCCAAGCGGAGCACAGAAATATCTCCATATAATAGGTTCATCAGTTATCTGAGGTATCTGCCTTGTGGGGATAAGCTCGCCCTTGACTATCTCAAAGCGTTCTTTCAGATACGCCTCACAGTCCTTTCGGGTGGAACGGTGATCAAAGAAAATGTGAAACGCATAAAGCTCCTTATAATCGGGATAAATGCCGTATGCAGCAAAGCCTCCTCCGAGACCGTTTGAGCGGTCGTGCATGGGCTTCATAGCGTTGTAGATAAGGTCGCCCGTAATGCCCTTGCCCTCCCGTGAGATAACGGCTGCTATCGCACAGCCCGAGGGTATGCGTACCTCTCCTTCAAGTTTCATAGCTCTCTCTCCTTTTCAAAATAAAAAAGACGCCACTCCGCCTGTGCGGAATGAACGCCTTTGCTCATCTGCAAGTAATTATACTGTAAAACTTCATATTTGTCAATACTTTTATGAAAAATATCAGACATTTGCAGGAATTTGATTAAGAACTTGCAAAAACCAAGAAAAATGTCAAAACTTAATTGTGCATTCTTACCTATAGAAAAAAGCTTGACAGTAGGCTTTCAATAGGTTATAATAATGTTGTAAGGCAACGGCGTCTTGAAGCATAAGGCTTCAACGCCGTTATTTTTTTACCCATTACCTCTCAGTTGTGCTCTGCGGTAACACCTGCGTGACTTATCGGGGGAAACCTTTCTGAAGAAAGGTTCTCCCCCGGACCCCTTTCCAAAGACTTTTAACTCTTTTTGGCTAGGGGGAAGCTTTCTATCCGAGAGAGCAAAGGTCTGACAATTAGCCGTTCTGTCATAATGCAGTTCCCCCTAGCCAAAAAGGAATTAGAAGTTTTAGGAAGGGAGTTTGAGGGATAACCCTTTTTCAAAAGGGTTTCCCTCAACAAGGCATACAGGTGTTACTGCAAAGCACAGCCGAGAGGGGTGGAGGCAAAAAGAAAACGGAGGTCACTATATGCTTAAACCGAATATGCACTATGCTGAACTGAAAGACTCATATCTTTTTTACAACATAGCTCAGAAAACGAAGAAATATCTTGAAGAGCACCCGAACACACATCTTTACCGAATGGGTATAGGTGATGTATCGCTGCCGCTTTGTGATGCAGTTATCAAGGGGCTTCACAGGGCTGCTGACGATCAGGCAAGGGCAGAAAGCTTCAACGGCTATATGCCCGAATGCGGAGCCCCCTTTCTGCGTGAGGCGGTAAGGGAGCACTACAAGGACTACGGAGTAGAGCTCGAAACTGACGAGGTATTTATTTCAAGCGGTGCTTCCGATGAACTGGGCGATATTCTTGACCTTTTCGACTGCTCTAACCGCTCTCTTATCATCGAGCCTGCATATCCTGCCTATGTTGATGCAAATATGATGGGCGGAAGAGATATAGTTCACCTGCCCTCATCAAGGGAGAACGGCTTTCTGCCGCTGCCCGATGAAAAAACGCAGGCAGAGCTTATCTACATCTGCTCGCCCAACAACCCCACAGGAGCTGTTTTCAGCAGAGAACAGCTTAAAAAGTGGGTAGACTTTGCCAACAAAAACGGCTCGGTCATCCTTTTTGATGCAGCCTATGAAGCCTTTATTGAGGACGCTGAGCTGCCGCACTCTATCTTCGAGATCGAGGGTGCACGAACCTGTGCGATAGAGATATGCTCGCTCTCCAAAACAGCGGGCTTTACAGGAACACGTCTTGGCTACACGGTAATTCCGAAGGCTCTTGAAAGAAACGGAATGAACCTTAACTCCATGTGGGTGAGAAACCGCACCACAAAAACAAACGGTGTTTCATACATTATCCAGCGTGCTGCCTGTGAGGTATTCACGCCCGAGGGTCAGCAGCAGATACATGAAAACATCGCAGTTTACAAGCAGAACGCACGCACGCTGATGAAGGCACTCGATGAGCTCGGCATCTGGTACACGGGCGGAAAGAACGCTCCGTACATCTGGCTGGAGTGTCCGAACGGCATGGGTAGCTGGGAGTTTTTCGACCTGCTCCTGAACGAAGCACAGATAGTCGGCACCCCGGGAGAGGGCTTTGGCAAGTGCGGAGAGGGGTACTTCCGCTTCTCAACCTTCGGCAGCTCCGAGGACACAAAGACCGCAGCAGAGCGACTTATCGCACTTCTGAAATAGTCTTTACCCTAAGCATTATATAACCCAAAGAGCCGTTCATAGCGAACGGCTCTTTGGGTTTTCTTTGGTTATTTTATCAGCCCTCGTCAAATTCGCTTACCATTGAGGATACGGTCTGCTTAGCGTCACCGTAGATCATAATGGTATTGTCGTTTGTAAAGAGGGGGTTCTCCACTCCCGAGAAGCCTGTACCTTTACCTCTTTTGAGGACGAAAACAGTCCTTGCTTCAAAGGCATTGATGATAGGCATTCCGTAAAGGGGCGAGGTCTCATCGTCGATAGCCGAGGGGTTTACAACATCGTTCGCACCGATAACGATAGCAACATCTGTATTTGACATCTGCGGATTCATCTCATCGGCAGTTTTGAGCTGCTCGTAAGGAACGTTAGCCTCAGCAAGGAGCACGTTCATGTGACCCGGCATTCTTCCTGCTACAGGGTGAATAGCAAAGCTTACCTCAGCACCGTTTTCTTCAAGCTTGTCGCAAAGCTCCTTTACAGCGTGCTGAGCCTGCGCAACTGCCATTCCGTAGCCGGGGATAAATACTACAGAGCTTGCAGCCTCAAGGATAAGATAAGCGTCCTCGACAGACATCGACTTTGGCTCCTTGGCCTCCCCCTGAGCACCCTTCTTTGCACCTGCTCCGAATGAGGAGAATAGCAGTGCTGTGAGCTTTCTGTTCATAGCCTTGCACATGATAAGCGTGAGTATCAGGCCTGAGGTTCCTACCAGACAGCCTGAAACAACAAGCACCGAGTTTGAGATAGACAGTCCGGCAAACGCAGCTGCAAGTCCTGAGAATGCATTCAGAAGTGAGATAATAACAGGCATATCACCGCCGCCGATAGCTACTACCATTGTAAGACCAAGTATCAGATAAGCAGCAGTCACAACGATAATGCCGATATCTCCGACCTTGACCGAAACGATATCAGCGATCGAGAGCGAGTAAAGCACTACTCCGCCCAGACCGATAACAGCGAGTATCGCATTTATAGCGTTCTTTCCGGGGATAGAAATGTTTTTCCTGAACATCTTACCCGAAAGCTTTCCCCATGCAACTATTGAGCCCGTAAAGGCTATAGCACCGATAGCTATGGTAAGTCCCAGTGCGGCAGAGGAGAACACGTTTATGCTCTTGTCAGTCATATACTGAGTGAGTGCCACCAGCAGTGAGGACAATCCTCCGAAGCCGTTAAAGAGTGCAACAAGCTGCGGCATTCCTGTCATCTCGACCTTCTTAGCCCATACAGCTCCTATAACGCCGCCGAGAGCTATCGCCGCAAGTGCCCAGATATAAGCATTTTTTGCAGGGCCTTCGGTAAGAGTGTCTGAGACGTTCTTTTCCAAAAGCACCGTCACAACTGCGATAAGCATTCCGACCGAGGACATAAGGTTTCCTTTTCTTGCTGTGTCAGCCTTGCCCAGCAGCTTTATTCCACGGATAAACAGCACCGCTGAGACCATATAAAGTATCGTTGTCATGACGGTGCTTATATTTTCCCAGCTCACTTTTTATCCCCCTTTTTCTTGAACATTCCGAGCATTCTGTCTGTTACCAGATAGCCGCCTATAACGTTTATAGCTGCAAGCACGATAGCTGCAAAGCCGCAGATATTGCTCACCATTCCGTCGGTGTGAAGTGCCACCGCAGTAGCCGAGATCGCACCTACTATAGTAATGCCCGAGATCGCATTCGTTCCCGACATAAGGGGAGTGTGCAGCTGCGAGGGAACCTTGGATATAAGCTCCACTCCCAGAAAGCCTGCGATAACGAATACGAAAACCAGCAGAAGTATCTCTCCTGTTGCCATATTACTTTCCTCCGATCACTTGAATCTCTCGTGTATGATACTGCCGTCCTGTGTAAGCAGACAGCCCTTCATTATCTCATCGTTAAGGTTGACCTCCAGCTCCTTCGACTCCTTATTGTAGAAGTGAGTAAGAAAAGCTGTGAAGTTTCCCGACAGCATCTTAGATGCATCAAACGGCACCTGACGCTCCAGCAGGTCGCCCGACATGATAGTAACACCGTTGTCGGTAACAACGTCTTCAAACAGCTTTGAGCCCTCAACGTTTCCGCCTGTGGATACTGCCATATCAACGACTACAGAGCCTGGCATCATTCTGTCAAGCACATCCTTTTTGATGAGGACAGGTGCTTTTCTTCCGAACACCTTTGCAGTCGTGATAACGATATTTGAACGCTCACAAACCTTAGCCTGAGCTTCCTGCTGCTTAGCGACCTGCTCGGGCGTGAGCTCCTTTGCATAGCCCTGATCGGTCTGACCCATCTCTCCGAGGTCTATCTTTACAAAGCTTGCACCAAGGCTCTTTACCTGCTCCTCAACAACGGGGCGGGTATCGAAGGCATCAACTCTTGCACCGAGTCTTTTTGCAGTAGCTATCGCCTGAAGTCCTGCTACACCTACACCTATGATGAACACTCTTGCAGGGTTTATAGTACCCGAGGGCGTCACCATCATCGGCAGTATCTTCGGCAGTCTTGCCGCAGCATTCACTACAGCCACATAGCCTGCGAGTGAGGTCTGCGAGGACTGAACGTCCATCTTCTGAGCGAGGGTAGTCCTCGGGATCATTTCGAGCGAGACTGCTCTGATGCCTGCCTTTGCCATATTATTAAGAAGTTCCTTCTCGTTGAACGGGTCGAGGTAGCTAAGGTGCATAGTTCCGCTTTCAATGCCTTCGATACTCTCGGGCTTCATAATACGAAGCACTATCTCCTTGCCCTTATAGCCCTCTTCGTTTGAAGAAACAAGCTTTGCTCCTGCCTTCTCATAGGCTGAGTCAGCAAAGCCGCTTTTCTCTCCTGCCGAACGCACAATGCTGATCTCATAGCCCATAGCCGTGAGGCGTTTTACGTCATCGGGCACAAGCGCCACTCTCGTTTCCCGAGGGTCGCTCTCTTTACATACCAGAATAGTTTTCATCACATTACTCCCTTACTCTATAATAAACACCGCAGTACCGCCCCGGGGTTGGACAGGTACGGTACTGCAATGCTTTATGTTATTTTTTAGTCGTAGGTCTCTGTATTCTCGCAGTATTCACAGTAGTTGATCGTATCGAGCCTTCTGTCCCTTTCGGGGATATTCAGAAGCATATCGGGGTGATCTATCTCTATGAAGCATACGAAGTCAGTGTTCTCTTTCATAGGCTCTCCTTATACTATGCCCTGAGCGTTCATAGCGTCAAGGACCTTCTCAAAGCCTGCAAGGTTAGCACCTGCAACGTAGTTGCCCTCGAAGCCGTACTTCTTGGCTGCGTTGTCGATATTGTGGTAGAGGTTCTCCATAATGCTCTTGAGAGCTGCGTCTACCTCCTCGAAGCTCCAGCTTCTTCTCTCGCTGTTCTGGGACATCTCCAGTGCAGATGTAGCTACACCGCCTGCATTTGCAGCCTTGCCCGGTACAAAGAACACACCGTTCTCCTGAAGATACTTTGTAGCCTCCTCTGTGGTCGGCATATTAGCACCCTCGCAAACTGCGATAACACCGTTAGCAACAAGCTGCTTAGCGTCTTCAATGTCAAGCTCATTCTGAGTTGCACAAGGCAGTGCAATATCGCACTTGATCTGCCAAACTCCTCTGCCCTCATGGTACTCGGAGTTTGGTCTATAGTTCTTGTATTCTGTAAGTCTTGCTCTCTTGACCTCTTTGATCTCCTTGAGAGCTGCAACGTCGATACCGTCGGGGTCATATACCCAGCCTGTCGAATCCGAGCAGGTAACAGGCTTAGCACCAAGCTGGATAGCCTTCTCGATCGCATAGATAGCAACGTTTCCTGCACCCGATACTACAACAGTCTTGCCCTCCATTGAGTATGTATGGCTTCTGAGAAGCTCATCTGTCAGGTAAAGAAGACCGTAGCCTGTAGCCTCTGTTCTTGCGAGTGA
>ONLC01000070.1 GCA_900318545.1 uncultured Eubacteriales bacterium | reverse complement strand
TACCTGTTTTTCATCTGATCTGAAGGGTGATACTCAATGTTTTCAAGTCTTATGAAAAGCACCTTTGGCAAAAACCCTTTGCTGACGGTGCTTATCGTTATCAGCACAATACTTACTGCACTTATAGGCTGCTTTATTTTCGGAGTTTATCAGCATTATCATATTACTGTGTCCGCAGGCGAGGCTGCAAGAAAGGAGATAAATCTTAACGCAACTCACTCTGTAGGAATACAGTCAAAGCGGACAGATCTGTATGATCTTTACAGTGAAGATGCAAAAAAAGCTGTTGAGATGTACTACTCATCCATAAACAAAGGCAACCTGACTCAAATGCTCCTTGACCTGCCCAACAATGTGAAAGATAATATCGACAATATAATTTGTCATATGCAGGCTGATGATAGCGTTTATGGTCTCAGCAGATATATATTCTGCTTCCGGCCCGAAAAAGACCTTATAGTTCCTGTGGCTAATGATGCTGATCAGTTCACCACTAAGCAGTATAACAGCAAGAAAAAAATGGTCAGGATCGGTGAAGATCTTTACGATCCCGATAAATCATCCGGACAGAGTTCTCCATACTTTCACAGCGACGAAAAAAGAACTGTCTCCAAAAGTCAGACATCACTGAATATAAACGGTGATGATTACAATATAATCGGGACATTGAAAAACTTTCCCGATGCGGGCGGCCTTATATTTATAAACTGGGGCGGCCTTCCCGATGATACGCCATTGATATATACTGTTACCATAACCCTAAAAAGGCCTGTTGATTATTCGACCTATGAACAGATAGATCAGTCAGTGGAGCGAAATATGGGCGGTGCAGCCGGACTTGAGGACCTTGACCTTGATGCAGGGATAGACGAGAGCTTCTATAAAACTATGATTCTTATCACAGCTGTTGTAGCTTTGCTTTTTTCGATCAACCTTGCAGTAATGTATAAATATCTCGTGGAATACAATAAACGAAAGATTGCTATCATAAGAATATGCGGCTGTCCGAGAACAAAAAGCGTACTTATCTTTCTTGGTCAGGCGATGGTAATAATACTTCCCGTATTTGTTCTGTCACTTGGTGCTTTTCATTATTTTGTATATCCTCAAATGACTAAGCTGTTTCAGAACAGTACAAACATCTTCTCGATGAAGGTCTATTTGCTGGTATTTGCAGGCTACTGTCTTATCTCTTTCCTAGTGCTGAGCTTTATGCTGATACGCAGCATAGGGAGCAAGCTTGATATAACGGAGGCGGCAAAATGATATATACATTCAGATCAATGAAAAGCAGCCGCCTTATGAGCCTCCTTATCGCATTGCAGCTTGCTGCAGTTTTTGCTGTAGTGATAATTATGGATTCGGCTATATATGACAGAACAATTTACTATGATCTGGTAAAAGATCCGATTTCAAAGCATGGTATAGTTTTTACAGCTCCTTATATGAAGGACGAGTTCAAGAATGAGGAAAGTATTAAAGCTCTCTTCCCAAAGGCTGACAGTGTGTACGGAAATGCTACTACTTTTGCTTTCACAGATCAAAACAAAGAAATACAGAGTGCAGTCAACTGGTATTCGGAGGAAGTATTTGAAAAAATACCTCCCAGACTGAAAAGCGGAAGTCTTCCCCGGAAACGTTCTGACGGAATATGGGAGATTCTTGTTTGTGATGGCTTTGGATATAAAACGGGAGATATGGTTACTTTGACAGAGCTGAGTGGTAATTCCACAGAATTCTGCATCTGTGGGATAATGCAGGATCAGCAGTATATTCTCGGATCTGTCGAGGCGATCGGAGATTATGACTACAAGGTAGATTACCGTGACTTTTTCTACCCGCTTAACTCATCTCTTCTCAAGGGGCCTGTATTTGTATCAAGCAAAGAGATAAAAGCTGAGAGCACAATGTCATCAACACTTTCGGACAACTCAAGAGTGATAGTGAATTATAAAAGCTCTGATTATTCCGATGACGAAATACTTGATCTTTCATCGGAGCTGGGGCTGCAAAATGTGATAATGACAGAACACTTCTATAGTAATAGCCAAAAACATATCAACGAGCAGATATACATACTTCTTCCTGTTATAGCTGCTATACTTATCATCACCCTGTTTACTGCGATAACTACCAGTATAATTTCTACGATGCGAAATTTGAGAAGCTACGCTGTGCTGTATCTTTGCGGAGCAACATGGAAGCGGTGTTCACTTATCAATCTTTTTGATTTCATCTTAATAAGTGCTTCAGCAGCTTTGGCTGATACTGCATTTTTTGTTATCGGCAAAAGCTCATACCTGAAAAACACGGTAGTGTTCATAAGAACTGAAAGCCTGATAATATGTGCAGGGATAACCATGTTGCTTCTGCTATTATCAGCGGTAGTTCCGCTTTTGGTAGTCAGAAACAAACAGCCAAGAGATGTGCTTAAAACAGAGTTCAGACAGTAAGAGGTGTGATATGATCAGCTTAATCAACATAGTTAAGATATATAATCAAAAAAAATCCAACGAATTTGAAGCTTTACATGGCATTTCCTGCGAAATAAATGACGGAGAGCTTGTAGCGGTCATCGGAAAATCCGGTGCAGGAAAATCAACGCTTCTGCACATTCTCGCCTGTATAGACAGTTATCAGGAGGGAGAGTACACTATTGACGGAACACTGGTCAAGAACCTGTCTGAACGGCAGTATGCGAAGATAAGGAACGAAAAGATAGGCTTAGTCATGCAGGACTTTGCCCTCGTTGAAGATTTTACTGCACTTGAAAATGTGATGATACCTCTCAATTTCTCAAAGAAAAAAACTAAGAACAAAAAAGAGAAAGCACTCTCAGCCTTGCGTTCGGTGGGAATTGAGGAGCTTGCAAAAAAGCCCTGCAGCAAGCTGTCCGGTGGTCAGAAGCAGCGTGTGGCAATAGCAAGGGCTATTGTCAATGAGCCCAGCATGATACTTGCAGACGAGCCCACAGGCGCACTTGATACAAAAACGTCTGCTGAAATAATGGCGCTGTTCAAGTCATTACATGAGCAAGGCAGAACAGTGGTCATCGTTACACACGATCCAAAGGTGGCTGAACAGTGCAAAAGAGTGATAGAGATCAGTGATGGAGTGATAGTATCGTAATAATAAAACCAGATAAGGTCCGATGAACTGTAAAAGCCGCCGGACCTTATCTGGTTATATTTTTATTCCGATACGATAGCTCTTTCGCTCTGCTCAGCGACCTTAACCCGACCGCTGTCAATTAAGCGTTTGTGTCATTTGGTTACAATTGAGTGGAAATAGTTATAAAAAAGCTAAGGAGAAGCTTGCTGCGGGTGGAGAATCAGGACTTACAGCATATTGCCTTATACAGCCAAAATCAGCAGATCACATTCAGCTCCTTTCAGCCTGTCAGATTTGCTTTTTCCAGGATACTTCTATGGTTCTGTTTGGTCTTGACCATGGTGTACAGCGTATTTCCTCGCCTTCCCATTTAGTATCAAGAGGCCCGCATATATCAGAGAGCTTCTGAATTATCTTCCGATCATTGTTATGCAGTATTCCTGTAAGGCCTGTTTCCTCTAAAAAGTATTTCACACCGAGCTTAGGTGCTGCATATTTCAGCCATTCACCGTCAGTGTCTCTGCTGCCTCCGAAGCTAACACCGTAACGAATGCGGAGAAGAAAGTCAACACTGATGCTTTCACGGAGCAAAATCTCAGCAAAGGCACTGTTTTCCGCAAAAATATAGAGGATATGCATATCGTATGTACCAAGATTATTCTTGATTCGTGTCTTATCGGTTGACATGATCCGAACATCCATCAGGTATCCTGTACCGTATCTCGCTGACGGCTCATTGCGTGCAAGAGAATAATCAAATTCAGAAATATCAATATCGATCTTTTTTATACTTAAAACCTTGATTTTGGTATTTTTGCAGTCAAAGTGCAAGGTGCCGCGTACACTGTCATCAAACAAATAATCGCCTTTTCTGAGAGTACCTTCTGATAAGGCTTTCAGCCCCTTATAGTTACTGTCGAAGTATGAATTATGATAGTCGGTAAAGACGAAAAGCTCGGGTAAAGGTGATATATTCTTGATTGCATCACGAGTTGATACATACTGTTCTGAAAGGTAAAGCAGAGGACGAAAATCCTCTCCGGCAGACGGGTACCAGCAAATGGTTTTATCTTTCAGTACCTCGATAAGCTTTTTGTTGATGTTCATACCCCTGCCTCCATATTTTTTTACATTATATCACACAAAAAAATCCATGTCAATATAAAATAATCTGTCTGAGAACAGTAAAAAACAGCCAAAAAGTCATTAAAAAGAGTGGAGAGAACAGCGTGCGTATATACGTTTTACGAAGCTTTCTATAACATTTAATATATGGTTACGCATAACGAAAAAGCGTCCTCGGACTCTTTTTTGTTTGTTGGCAGGAGTTTATCGACAGACTGAGGGGTGCACACATAGGTGCACCCCTACATTAGTTTTTTTCAAAGCATCGGCGAACACAAAGCTATATTCCGTTTATGCTCATATCACCTTGTTCACAAACGGTACAAACCGCAGAAGCCGAACAATAATGAACGTTACGATAAACACCGTAAGTGCTGTCAGAAATACCATTATCAGTCCGCCGTGTCTGAACGGGTCAAATTCCCATACGGAAAAGATGAGCTTCAAAAGCACCATGTGAAGAAGATATATCCCGAAGGAGCATTTCTCAACCTGTGCAAAGAAGCTGTCAGCCAGCCGCAGATCTATCCTGTCAAAAGACTTGAACAGTGCAAACAGTGCCGCAGCTGCGATCACAGTCACCGGGAAGTGATATTCATTTATAATACCGTAAAGAGCCATATCACGCTCTTTAACACAGTAGTTTGCAAGCATCGGCATAGCTGCCAAACTCAGCAGAACAGCAGGAGCACTTATGTAAAGTGGTACTTTAAGCTTTTCCTTCTCTATAGCATAGCCTGCAAACAGGAACAGCGGAAACACCTTTGAAATGTAGATTACAAGCCTTACCTCGGCAGACTGACCGTTTTCATCAGTCAGCAGCAGCGTATACACCGCAGGCAGGATACATAGCATAACGAACATCATCACTATAATATAGCACAGTGTTTTGTTGTCCATTGCCTTTGCCGCAGCCTTATATGCAGGCAGCATCAGGTAAAGTGCTATCATCAGATAAAGATACCACATATGCTCCCAGCTGTAGTTATATAGCAGGCTTTTGCCTGTAAACCTCAGCACCTCTCCGATTGAAAAGCTCTTGTCTGTCAGCAGAGCATCAAAGCACCTGAACAAAAAAGTGAATATTACCAGTGCCAGCACCATACGCAGAATAAGCTTTGAAAACAGCTTTTTCAGTCCGATATCTCTGTTTTCGTCAAGCAGCAGAGCTCCTGTTGACATTATAAAGCAAGGTACTGCCCACAAAGTCAGCGTTCTCAGGGAAAACAGCAGCCTTGCAGTACTTTTGTCGGGAGAAAAGCTCATTGCCATGCCAAGCGTATGAAGTATCACCACAGCCAGACAAGCTATAGCCTTCAGGCGGCTGAGATATTTTATCCTTTCTCTGCTCACCATAGTATCTCCGCATCATCACCGATGCAGCCGCCGTCGTCCTGCTGCACGGGCTCCTGCTGCGGCGGTTCAGGCTCGGGTTCGGGTGCAGGTGCAGGCTCAGTATCAGTCCACTGCTGCACAGGCTCCTCATAAACAGGCTCCTGCTGCTGAACAACAGGCTGTGTCTGAGTAACTGCCTCAGTTGCGGTGGTAGTGGTGGTCTCAGCCTCGGTGGTAGTTGTTTCTGCTTTGGTCGTTGTAGTTGCAGTAGTTGTCGTCTGTGCCTGCGAGGAGCTTTCCTCCGCCTCCGAGGACGATGACTCGGCAGCAGATGAGAAATCGGGCTTTGATAAAGATGTGTCATTCTTGCTGCTCGATTTTATATCCGTTCCGCAGCCTGCAAGCATAAGCGATGCAAAAACAAGTGCCAGAATTGTTTTTTTCATTTGTAATCCTCCAAGATCATCCGTTAGTTTTTACGTTTCCTTTTTTCTGAAGGTTCCATGTTCCGTGATAGTATTCTCTCAGATAGCAGTCAAAGCCTGCATCTACCTTGAAGTCAGAGTCGCAGACATATACCTTGCCGTCTATTTTTACCTCACACCATGAATGTATACCCATTCCGCCTGCTCTCATAGGAACATAGCCCCATACCATTGTGCAGTCATAGCCGAGAGTTTTTGCCATTTCAGCAAACATAGCTGCCATATTAAAGCAGTGGCCGTAGCCCCTCTTAAAGCTGTAATCTGCATACCATTCCATAGTAACATCCGCTGTTCTCGGGATCTCACCGTTGGGGTCCTTCCATGTGCAGGCCGATGCACAGTATGCGCTGTAAAGATCCCAGCCCACTGAATCGAGCTTCTTTGCAGCCAGAGGATACTTATAGATAGCCTTTGTATACACCGAGGTTCCGCCTCTGATAACGCCCTCAAAATTCTTGAATGCTCTTACAGTCATATAGCCTGTATCGCCGCTTTTTACATTGGTATATGTATAGCTGGTAGTAGAGTTGTTGACCGTTGCTATCTTAGACCAGCTGCCGCCGTTCGGCTTGTAGTATATTGCATAGCTCGTAGCACCTGCTACCTTGCTCCAGTTGAGTACAGCCTTGCCCTTCTGCTTTGCGGTGATAGTGAATTTCACCTTTGCAGGGCAGGTCGCAAGCTTATAGTTTGTGAACGAGGGAGAAAGTATCTCCTTAGTTCCCGACATAACATAAGCTCTCGCAGTAAAGGCGTATGCCTCTCCTGCGTTAAGACCTGTAACGGTGATAGTGTTTGCCGTTGTTGTGGTCTTTTTATATCTTGTCCATTTCCTTGCTGTCTTATCATAGAGATAAACCACATATCCCTGAGCACCGCTGACCTTGTTCCACCGGAGAGTCACCGAATTTGTGCCGACAGAGGTTGCCGTCATTCCTGTAACATTAGCAAGCTCGGCAGTTATGCGGAAGGTAGAAATGATACTGCCGGTATAATTGCCCTTGCCTCTGAAGGTAACGGTTGCTGTTCCCGCAGCAGTATTATTATTGAAGCTTACTGCATAGTCTTTGTTTACAATGAGCTTTTTGCCGTCAGGATTTGTAAGCCTGGCACTCGGAACTATAGCCGAGCCCGTGTAGTTATATGAGTCTTTAATCCCTGAAACGCTGCAGTCAGAAAGCTCTGCCTTTGCAATAGTATACCTGACACTGTTAGTACCTGTATAGTTTCCGATTCCTCTTATTATCACAGAAACCGTTCCTGCATTAACGCAGTTTGTATAGGAAAGAGTATAGTCGGTTCCTTTCACAAGGGTCTTGCCTTCATCTTTGACAGTTATCAACGCAAGCTGTTTCTGACCGTTATAAACGCAGCTGCTATCATCTGCCGATACGGTGCATTCGCTTATCGGTCTGAGCTCGTTCACAGCGGCAGAGTCCTCATAAGAATTCACAGCTGTGATCTCCTCCTCAGCTATCAGAGCCGAGGTCTGCTCCTCTGCCTGTACTGCAAGGCTGCTCACAGCACCAAAAGTGACTATACTTCCAAAAGCTATAACCAATGCCATAAGCTTTGCTGCATAACATTTCATATTTTTATCATCCCTTCTGTAATAGCATACTCGATGTCAGAATTAAGGTTATATATTATTTATTATATTATATTTTTGTTTCTCTTCTTATGATTTTGTGTTTCTGAATTGTTAATATACTTGCTGCTCGCAGACGAGTAAATGCTTACAGCATTACATAACGAAATCAGACTTCTTTCAACAAAAACACCGAGCGTTTTTTTCGCTCGGTGTTTGAGGTTACTTATGGTTTGCTTTGTTTTTGTTCAGCTTGGTTACCTTTACAGGCTGATTCAGCTTCGATTCAAATTCCTTGAGGCTCTTATCGGTGCCGCTGAGGAAGCCGTTTAAAAGGTCCTGACCCTTATCACGGGAGGCTGACCCTATAAGCTCCTTAGTGCTTTTGCTCTTTAACAGATTCTTGAAGTTCTGGTTTCCTTTGATGTCTTCCTTGACTTCATTGTATTTAGTTTCAGTGATCTTCTTGTTTAAGAGCATATTGTCCTTATTAGCATTGATGAAGTTTACTGCGATAATATCTGCAACATCTTCCTTGACTTTGTTTCTGTCAGGATCATTGCCATAGGATTTCAGCTTTGCCTGTGTGTCGCTGAGCTTCTTGTCGAGGTCGAACTCCTGCTTTGGAGCTTTCTTTTCCTTATCCTGCTTGAACGATTTTTCAATGTCATCATAGTAGTTTGTCTGCTTTTCTTTTACTTCATCGTTCAGTTCCTTGACAACATCGTTCATGCTTGTCAGAGCGAAGTCTATCTGTTTAAGGCTTTCCTGCATAGCGTTGATACGCTTCTGAGTTTTTTGGTCAGCAAGCTTGCCCTCAACGATATAGCCGTTATCTCTCTTGTAATCGAGGTACTTGTTTATATCCTCCTTAGCCTTTTCAAGAGACTTTTTAAGCTCGGCTCTGTTGACAGCCTTTGAGGTGTTTTCAGGGTTCAGCTGTGATTCTGTGAAATTCTTATAATCCTCGATAGCAGTTTTGAGGGACTTTGAAGCGGTTGAATACTCGCTGCTTCCGAAGTGTACCTTCTGAGTAGCATTGCTGACGTCCTTCATAGCGTTGTTAAGCTTCTGCATTACCTCGTGAGCATTTCTTCTGCGCTTTTTGAACTCTATCTCTCCGAACTGCTTTTCACCGAAGTACTTTATCTTCTTGAACTTGTTTTCAATAGCTTGTCTTTCGGTATTATTACTCGTTGTAGCTTTTAGTCCGGGGAACTTTTTAGGATCAAGCTTATCTTTTGCATATTGAGCAAATTCCTGTATCTGCTTTGAGTATTCCAGCCTATGTCTGCTGTATTTATGAACGCTCATCGCATTCTTGGAGTGAGACTGCTCATAAGTATTGGCAGTCTGGTTCATTCTCTGGAGAGCTTCTGCTATATTATTGGCGTGGAGCATATCTGTTTTAACATTCAGGTCGGGATTAGCCAGATCCTGTGAAACGATCATATCCTTGCCCATTCTGGTGATGTTAT
>ONLC01000100.1 GCA_900318545.1 uncultured Eubacteriales bacterium | reverse complement strand
CATCAGGCACTTTCTGAAAGTGCGGACAGACTGAAAAAAGCCTTTGAAAACCCCGACCCTCTCGCAGACCCTATCGAAAAGAGAGCCGCTATCAGAGAAGCCTTAAAGCAGGCAAGGGCATACAGAAGAAAAAAGAGACATGATGATGACTATCATTATGAAGAAGAGGCTGAGATAGACGAGCTCGAAAAGCCCTTGAATAACAATAACATTCTGGTAAAGATCGGTATACAGAATGCTATGAATACCCCTGATGAGGTAGAGCTGAATATCATCACTGCGGAGCAGAAAGATGCCGAGCACGCTCAGACCTTTGCTCCTGATTCGAGTCATGGTCGGGACAGATATTTCGGTGCAGCAAAGCTTTTTGTTTTAGCAAAAGATCTTGAAAACGAGATGGTGCTTGAAAATGCTGCAAAGCATCTGAGAACTGCGAGACACTATGACCCTGCCCTCAGCGGCAGCAAGAAGCTCCTCGATTCGCTGAATGCGCTTGATGAGGACCTTAACGCAAGGCACAGGGGCTCGTTGTTCAGCCATTCATCTACCGAGCATGATGAGCTCAAAAAGAGCGTTGAAGCCTTGAAGACAGCTCTCGACCAAAAAAATCTCGCTGATGCCAGAAGGCAGAAGCTTGATGCTCTTATTACTGCAAGAGACAAGGCGAGGAAATACGTCGAGCAAAAGAGAAAGGACGCAGGAGCAGACATTAATGACGACCAGTGGCAGCCTGATTCCAAGACACGGATGGGGCGCAGACGTTATAATGCTGCTATGCAGATACTCAAGCTGACCGAGGCTGAGATAGCCGTTGTTGAGAACGCTATAAATGTCAAGAGAGACCCGAGGACTGACTTTGACCAGTGGACATTTGCCAACAGAGCCAGCAACGAAGCAGGCGAAAACAAGAAGAACGATCTCGGAACTGACAGCCTTATATACAGAGAAAGAGCCGAAGAATACGAACGCATAAATGATCTGTCAGTTCAGCTTGATGACCTCAAAGGCTCACTGTACGGTATCGGCTCAAATAATACAACAGATGAAAATTCACCTGTCGGCAACAAATTGGATGCACTTCTGAAAAGTGCAAGAGAAGCAAACTCATGGAGAAGAGAAGACTGGATAGAGCATCACGCAAAGGTGAAGAGATACTTTGATCTTATCAATAACGAGAAGGATCTAAGAGAGCTGTTCAGAGCCTGCGACAGGGCTGACACAGCAGCCGCACCTGGTCATGCAAATGCACTTATCTCTTTTTTGGAGCTTGCGAACAAGCACATCAGCGAGCTTGATATCGACCATGTGAAAGAGGTTCACAGAAAATATGAGCTTGATATGAGTGCTATCGACAAGGCTCATGCCGAAAAGCTTGAAAAATGGAGAGAGGCATATCCGTTCAGTGCTAACCGCTACGTGTTCAGAGAACTGAATGACCCCAAGCTTGAAAAACGTGTGATAGAGATAAACAATGCAGAGAAAGCTGCCCTCAGACTTACAAACGGCGAGCTGGCATCGCTGTTCGGAAGGATTACTGACAATGAAACCTCTGAAAGGTTTGTGTCTGTTATGAATGATCTGGATAATCTGTTCATGACAGGAAAAGACCTTAATAAAAAGGAAAACCTCGAAGCATGGAAACGCAGCGGAAGAACGATACAGGAGCTGAAAGAGCTGCTTACTACCGGGGATAACTACGCTCGCTTGTGCATAGCTGCCGATAGGCTCGATAAGCAGAGAGGATACAAAACAGGCTTCATTGAGGATCTTGACAGCTTAATAAAAGTTCTGAATACACATCTTGATGCAGGCATTGATATGAATCCGCTTAAGCAGAAATACTATGAATATACCACCGTCTCAATAGGAGCAGAAAGATTCGCTGATCTTGATAATGAAGTAAATATCGAAATGATCAGACAGAATATGGAACGTGACGGTGCATTTATTGAAGAATACAATGATCAGTTCACAGGGCCTGTTGTCGGAGATCAGGCAAAGCAGAGCATGGTCGGTCAGATCGATGATATTATGAAAAAGTATGATAATAATATCATCATTGACGATAACAAGAGTGTGTTCAGCGACGGCTCCGAAATAAACACTAACAGGATAAACAATGATGCCAAAAGCGTAAAGAGCAATAACTCTGATGATTCTTTCGATGATAATGAGAGTGATCTGAATTTTGAAGAGCAGATGATGCATGACATCAAAAAGCTGGAGAAAGAGGAAAACAAACGCAAGCAGGCAGGAATTGAAGAGCCAAAAGCTCCGCTTAACTATGATGATGATTTCTGGGGTGAGAAATATGACAAGGTGCAGGCTGATTACGAAGAGCACATGAAGCAGCCTGTTGACCTTAACGAGCAGCTAAAAAATGCACGTTCGGAGCTTGAATATTTCAGCAAGAATCATGATACCAAGACCTGTCAGTTCCTTGACATATATGATCCTGTCAAGGTTATCGCAGCTGTAAACTATGTAAAGAACGACCCTGACCGCACATACACTAACAGAGATTTTAAAAACCTTACCGAGTCAATGCCCCGTGAGTTCTACAGACTGAATGATCTCAACGGAGAAAAGCTGTATTATGCATCTATGGACGGTGACGGAAGCAAGCTCTATGATATTCTTATGGATGAGAAAACGAAGCTTCCTGTTGAGACCAATGTAAAGATCAATAACAGCATTGACTATATCAAAGGAAAGAGCAATTATAAGTATAATCAGTACCCATCGTTCAATTCGGTCAAGGATGAGCTTAATGTGCTTATTGCTGCTAATTATGTAAAGAAGGACGTTGGAAAATCCTATAATGACGAGGCTTTTGCAAAGCTTGTTCAGGATTTAGGAAACGAGCCGGGATTTGCAGCACTTAAAACCGCATATAACCAAAAGGATCTGTATGATCTCGCTGTTCAGAAAAACGGAGAGGGCCTTTTTAATGCGGTGTTCCCGAATTTCAAACCCGAGATCGTACACAATGAACCGAAGGCACAAGCTCAGCCCATCGTAAATAAAGCTGATAATAATATCATCAATGCCGAGCCGATAGCAAAGGCGAAGATAGATGAAAACGCACCTGTTGATCTTGATGCAAGACTGAAGGAAGCTCAGAATGGAATACAGCAGCTTGAAAACACAGTGGAGCAGATCGAGTCAGAAAATGTTGATAAGGAATTCAGGGTCATTATTTCTGCAAACTTTGCAAAGAAAAATCCAGATAAAAAGTTTACGAATAAAGAGTTTGACAATCTTGTAAATTCAATGAGCAGCAAGGAAGAGTATAACAAAATGCTCCGCTTAAACAGCTGCGATCAGCTGACAAGAATGGCTAAAAAGGACGACGGCCGTCTGCTTATGGATTCAATGTTCAAGCTGAAGCCCAAGGAAAAGAAGGTCAAGAAAACTAAAGCTGAAAAACCGGAAGACAAAGAAATCGTTAAAAACAACGATAACAAATCAAGCCGTTCAAGCAGCAGGAAAAACAGCTTTGCAAACGTAAAGTGAGTTGAAAATGAGGAGCTATCTCCATTATGGGGACAGCTCCTTTTTGTATGCTAAAGCTCAAATATGCTTTCTGATAGGCGCAGGAATTGCAACCGCAGCAACAGTTATCGGATATTCAGTATTGCCTTAATAATAATCAGGATAACCAAGCCCGCAGCCTTTGATGAAGAGGGCGAAAAGACCTACATCTGCACAAGATACAAAGACAGCTACTCCATAGTTTCCCCCATTATACCACCCAACCCGACCACTGTCAATTAAGCGTTTGTGTCATTTGGTTACAATTGAATGAAGGAAAAACTCAAAAGGCAATCGGGTCCAGGAAAGCAAGATCAGCTTTTTCGCTGATGCTTTTCTATCATAGTCCAGCTTATAAAGGCATAGATATCATTGACAAGAAATACTATAAAGCAGGCAAGCACACTTGCGTAGGAGCGGTCAGAGTAGGTCGCAAATGACCACAGCACTATCAGCACTATATCATTCGCCGCATACGCAATAGCATAAAGCTTGCTGCGAAGAAAGGTCAGGGCGGCAGCAAGAAAACTGGTCGAGACCGAGATTACAGAAAACACTATGTTCGGTGTGTCGAGCCATACCAGAACATATCCGAATATCACGGTTACAACAGCCGTAAGCCCTATCGCACAGCTCAGTGACATGGGAGTGACCCTGTTGATCTTTACCTGACGTGTTCCCTTTCCCGCAGGGTGTCTGAGCCACGATATCAGTGCAGCGACCGACATCGGCAGGGTCATTCCAACATAGGTGGCAAGCTCTCCGTAGTAACGGAAGGTGTAGGAGATTATTCCGTAGAGTATACTGAAAACTACCATTACCGCAGGACCGACAGGGCTGCCCTTTGCCTGAAAGATAAGTCCTGCCGCCCCGAGAAGCGACGCTATAAGCGACAGCACCCCCTGTGCCCCCGACAGTATGAACGATACCACTATAACGATCGAGGACATTCCCCATATAAACAGCTCATAGCTTTTGAAATAGTGTTGTTTTTTCATAAGACCTCCAAAAAAAGAGCACGTTCGGTTTTTCTTCCGTCATATCTCAAAGACATGACCTGACCTAATGAAAAACCAACGTGCTGCCCGGTGGCAAAATATTTATGTATAGTATAGCATATTTTTCTGCTTTTGTAAAGAGCTGTTTTTATTCTGTAATGCTGTTGGCTGTACACTTGTCAATGATCTTGGACACTAACCCTCAAAAAATATGATGTAAAGCAGATATTGGCAAATTCACCTCATGTAGGAGCCGTAGGCGACGGAGTGAGGTGAATTTGCGACGGCTCACCACATTACAGACAGGTGATCTTCAATACAGACAGGTGATCTTCAAGCACTTCTTTTGGCGACTTGAACTTCAGGCAGACCTTCGGTATGCTGTTTGAGCGCTTGTTGTATGCCGCCAGCTGCTTAGGAATACTTCTCAGCTTAGCTGTGGGTATACCTTTCGGAAAGGTCTTCTGTGCAGCTGTAGGCAATGCGAACACCACACTTATGACGGACGTAAGCGTTATAGCATGGGCAGTCTCGGCAATTCTGAACTCAGTGTTTGCACTGATCGTGAACAGCGTATCATTCCGAAAGGTAAGAAAAGCCCAGCTGACGAATATAACACAGACGTGATATATAGGCATCAAACACCGTGACTCTGAATCCTGCATAATTGCAGTTTCCGAGGTCTGAAAACCACATTTACATACAATGTTCCACACAAAAAAATGGGCTGCTGCATAACTGCAACAGCCTTTTTTTACTAATTGATTTTATAAACTAATCTCTCTTCTTTTTCAGTGTAACTGCCGCACCCGCGAGAAGCGTTATCACTGCAACAGACACTCCTGCACCTGTGCTCGGGTTGGAGGTACTTGCCGTAGATGCCGCCTTTGAACTGCTGTCAGTCTTGCCTGATTCGTTTGCAGCAGCTGAACTCTCCTGTATGATATCATCGGGAGCAGAGCTCTCAGCCTCGGAGCTTTCATCCGGGAGCGAAGACTCATCATCAGGCTCAGGTGCTATCTGCTTGTAGGAAAGACCATAGCCCAGCTCATAGAGTATCTCATCGGTGTACTGCGTGTTCTCATCTATCGAGTATACATCTATCGGGAGCTTTCCTACAGGGTCATTACCGCCGAAGATGGTGATAAGTGCTGCAGGATAGTTCACACCGTATGCGACATTCTCCTGACCGTCAACGGGGAGTTCGTTCATTCCGTTTGCACAGTATGATGCGAGTATAGCATCAGCCTCAGTGAATCTTGCAACATCATAAGGCATATTAGCACTCAGGAACACTACCTTCTTGCCGTTCTTGTGAGCAAGCTCGATAATATCATCTGCGAACACTGCCTGCCAGCCTCTGTTGGAGGTCTTATCAAGGTTTGCCAGACTGTACATCTCAACTGAAAGGATAACGACATCGCAGTTCTTTACAGTTTCCTCGTATTCATCGGCGGTATGATTCTGATAGCATATACAATCTGCTGTAACACCATCAGAAACTACCCCGTCCTTTTTGAGCCTGTCAAGAGCGAATGCCATAGTATTCTCAACATTATCATAGGGGTAGAAGTAAGCTGCCTTTCCGTTCTCACCAAGATCAAGCGGGAGCAGATCGCCGTCATTCTTAACGAGAGTTACTGCCTTTTCAGCTATCTGCAGAGCCTTTTCCCTGTTCTCGGCAGAGCCCACTATTTTCAGAGCATTATCAACGTCCGCAGGCTTATAATCAAGCAGACCTCTTTCCTGCTTCATAGTAAGTATCCTTGTTACCGACTTATCTATAGTCTCCATAGGGATAACACCGTTTTCTATCTGAGCTTCTATCATCGCAACATACTGGTCGATCTCATAGAAGTCATTCACGTTCTGAACAGAGAGAGGTTCAAGTATCATATCTACACCAGCGTTGATAGCAAGAGTCGCAGAATCTACAAGGCCGAAGTTTTCTTTTATAGCACTCATTACCATTGAATCCGTGATAACAACGCCGTCATAGCCGAGATCCTTTCTCAGGATATCTGTGATTATCGTTTTTGAAAGAGTCGCAGGAATGTTTATCTTCTCGCCTGTTGACTTTGATACATACTCACCTGTCTCTATCTTCGGGAACTGGATATGAGCTGTCATTATCATATCGGTCTTATCAATTACAGAGCTGTAGGGCGCAAGCTCGACCTTCTTCAGTTCATCGTAGGTCTTGTTGATAAGCGGCAGACCTGTGTGGCTGTCTACCGATGTATCTCCGTGACCCGGGAAGTGCTTGCAGGTGGTTATAATACCCTCGCTCTGCAGACCCTCTACATACTTTTCTCCCATAGCTCCCACTATCTCAGGGTCGGAAGAGAAGGAACGCAGCCCGATAACGGGGTTTGAGGGGTTATTGTTCACATCTATTACAGGTGCCAGATCTGTATTGATACCGAGAGCCTTTATCTCGCTTGCGAGTATCTTTGCATTATCATAGGCGAGCTCGGGGTCATTGGTCGCACCCAGCGCCATATTTCCGCAGGTAGGTGTACCTGTTCCGAGCCTGTATATACGTCCGCCCTCCTGATCGGCACTTATAAGCATTGGTATGCCGCAATAGCTGTTCTTGGCAGCCTGCTGTATCTGATTGGTCAGCTCTACCGTCTGAGCTGTAGTCTGCACATTGTCAGCATACAGGCAAACTCCGCCGAAATTGTGGCTCTCGATGAAATAGGTCAGGTCATCATTCAGTGATGTTACTGACTCATTCTCACCTTCTGCATTCCACGGACGAAGTGTTATCATTATCATCTGCTCTACCTTTTCACGGGTATCCATGCTGTCTACCATCTGCTTGATAACAGCCGTCGGGTCTTCCCCCTCAGCAAACGCAGATGTTCCCAGCATTGAAAGACTTACAGCCGCTGCACTAAGCAGTGCTGTCAGCTTTTTGATCTTCATATTATTTTTTCTCCTTTCTGTTTATATTGAAGCTATAAACACAGATATTATAGCACATTAACGAAAAAAAAGCAACCCGACAGCACTGATTCATCGGGTATTTGCTTTATTGTAGCATAACGTAGCGAACAAGTCAAGATATTATTAAATTGGAGCACTCAGAGCAAAATGGAGTTGCATTTCGTTTAAGATTGTGCTATAATCTTTATGGTCTTGGAAACAAGGCTGTTAATTATGGCAGTGGGTTAGTTTATTCTAACTCGCTCGGGAGGTATTTATGGAAGGCAACATTTTCGACACGCTCGGGCAGGCAGGCTTCGGTTCTAATGTACACGAGGTCGCAGCTGAGGGAGAATGTAGGGTGCTGCGGCTCGATGGCGAGTCGGGCGACGGGTTTATGACAATGTACCGGGTGTTTGACGGGATATATCTTATGTATAACGATTTTCACCTCAACAGCTGCAGGTCTGAATATCAGAACGAGGAAACTGTACTGTGCATTGACCATTGCCGTGAGGGGCGTATTGAACATGAAAACTCACTCGGGGAACGCTACTATATGGAGGCAGGAGATCTGCGTATCGACAGCATAGAGACAACACTTGCACATATCCTGCCCGAGTTCACAACGGGGATAGGCGCTCCGATAATAATACTTATCTATGCCTTCACGATAAGCTGGAAGCTCGGCCTTGCGGCACTGATAACCGTACCGCTCGGGATAGTGTGCTATGCACTTATGATGTTCGGGTATGCGGAAAACTACGCAAGAACAGTCCGTGCGACAAAGGCACTCAATGCCGTGACTACCGAATATATCAACGGAATTGAGGTCATCAAGGTGTTCGGAAAGGCACAGTCAAGCTATGAGAAGTTCGCAGCAGCAGCAAAGGAGAGCGCAGCAAGCTTCGTTGACTGGATGAGAAAATGCAACGTGTATATGACCTTTGCTATGTGCATTATGCCTGCGACTATGCTCTCAGTCCTGCCGATAGGCGGTATTATGGCTATGCACGGAACAATCACCGCAGCCGACTTTATCACAATAATCATTCTCACTGTCGGACTTATAGAACCGCTTATAGGTGTTATGTCATACTCCGATGATATAGCTCAGATGGACACCATAGTAACAGAGGTAAGAAACATACTTGACGCCCCCGAAATGGTACGCCCCGAAAAGCTTGAAAAGGCCATCTCGGGCGGAGATATAGTTCTTAGTAATGTACATTTCAGCTACTCCGACAAGGAGATACTTCACGGCATTTCCATGACGATACATGAGGGTGAGTTCATAGCCCTTGTAGGACCGTCGGGCAGCGGAAAGTCAACAGTTGCAAGGCTTATCGCAAGCCTCTGGGACACAGGCAGCGGAAGCATCACGCTTGGCGGTGTGAACATTAAGGACATACCTCTTGATACCTACAATCAGAGGATAGCTTATGTGTCGCAGGACAACTATCTGTTTGACCTGTCGGTGCGTGAGAATATCCGTCTGGGGAATCAGTCTGCATCGGACGACGATGTCAGAGAGGCTGCAAAAAAATGCGGCTGCCATGACTTCATCATGAGCCTTGAAAACGGCTATGATACGGTGGTCGGCTCATCGGGCGGACACCTTTCGGGAGGAGAGCGTCAGCGTATAGCAATTGCAAGGGCAATGCTCAAAAATGCGGATATAATTATCCTTGATGAAGCTACCGCCTACACCGACCCTGAAAACGAAGCTGTTATACAGCGCAGTGTGGCTAAGCTTGTTGAGGGGAAAACGCTTATAGTTATCGCACACAGGCTGTCAACGGTCAAGAATGCAGATAAGCTGTATGTAATCAAGGACGGCAATATCGAGGAGCAGGGCACGCACGATGAGCTCCTTTCAAAGGGCGGACTTTACAGCTCGATGTGGGCTGCACATATCTCGGCAAAGGACGGTGAGGACGATGTTTAAGATACTGAAAAACTTCTTTGACTTTTGTGATGCAGAGGACAGAAAGCGCTTTTATTCATCTATCGTTTTCAGTCTTTTACAAGCCATGTTTGAGGCATTGAAGATACCTGCTATCTACGTTATGGCAAAGGCTCTTCTTGATGATAATGTCACGGGAAAGACCTGCCTTACCTGCCTTGGAATTATGCTTGTGAGCATAATCGGAGCGGGCTCGTTCAAGGCGAAAGCAACTATGCTCCAGACCGAGGGCGGCTACAACACCTGTGCAAACAAGCGTATGAAGCTTGCAGAGCACCTTCGTTACCTGCCTATGGGCTACTATAATGAAAACAGTCTCGGACGAATTATGTCAGTCACAACGAACACTATGCAGAACCTTGAAAATGTCGCAACCCGAGTTGTAATGATAGTATGCTCGGGACTGCTCACAACAGCTGTGATAACTGTTATGATACTCTTCTTCGACCGGAGGATAGGGCTTATCCTGCTGGGCGGTCTTGCGGTATTCTTCCTGATAAACAGCGGCCTGATGAAGGTCTCATCAGGCATGGCAAAGCAGAAGCTTGAAAAGGACTCCGCACTTGTAGCAAAGGTCATCGAGTACATTCAGGGCATTTTCGAGGTAAGGACATTCAGGCTCACAGGAAAAAGGAGCAAGGATCTCAATACTGCGATAGATGAAAACGAGCACGCAAACTCCGCTATGGAACTAAAGCTCATTCCGTTTATGACAATGCAGAGCTTCTGGCTGAAGGCGGTCGGAACCGTCATAGTGCTGACATCAATTCTTCTGCATATTGACGGCAGTATGGATCTGCTCACAACTATAATCATGATAATCAGCTCCTACCTTATCTATGCACAGCTTGACACAGCAGGCAACTACTCTGCCCTGCTCAGAACCGTAGATGTGAGCGTTCACCAGGCACAGGAGATACTTGAAACTCCGCAGATGGATATTTCGGGCGAGGACATAAGCCCTGAGCACTTCACGATAAAGACCGAGGACATCGGCTTTGCCTATGAGAAAAGAAAGATAATCGAGGGTGTTACCCTTGAGATACCCGAGCGGACGACCACAGCGATAGTCGGCCCCTCGGGCGGAGGAAAAAGCACGCTCACATCTCTTCTGTCACGCTTCTGGGACGTTGATGAGGGCAGGGTGACACTTGACGGCAGAGATGTCCGTGACTATAGTATGGACTCGCTGATGAAGAATTACAGCTTTGTGTTCCAGAGGGTGTACCTCTTTGAGGATACGATAGCGAACAATATCCGTTTCGGTCAGCCCGATGCACCGATGGAAAAGGTAATAGAGGCTGCAAAAAAGGCTTGCTGCCACGATTTCATTATGCAGCTTCCCGAGGGCTATGATACGGTAATAGGAGAGGGCGGAGCATCTCTTTCGGGTGGTGAAAAGCAGCGTATTTCTATCGCAAGAGCAATAATGAAGGACTCGCCGATAATAGTCCTCGATGAGGCCACTGCAAACGTTGACCCCGAAAACGAAGCCGACCTGATGAAAGCAATAAATGCCCTCACCAAAGAGAAGACTATTATAATGATAGCACACAGGCTGAAAACCGTGAGAGGTGCCGACCAGATACTTGTTATCGACAGCGGAAAAATAGCCGAGCGAGGAACTCACGAAGCTCTTATGCAGGAGAACGGCATCTACCGAAGCTTTGTGGATAGCAGACGTGAAGCAGCTTCGTGGAGACTGTGATAAGAAAAAATACAATACTAAAAGGGAGCTTGTTGCAAAGGTTCTTTTAAACGGGGTCTGGGGCGACAGCCCAAGTGGGCAGGGAAAACCCTGCAACGCACTGGTGCTGTCCTGTGTCGTATACCATATAGCTAAAATATTCATGTAAAATTAAACAGGGCAGCATCGCTTGTTAGGCGATGCTGCCCGTTTATTATTTATCAGGTTTTCCCGCAGTGCAGAGCAGGACATTCCGCTTTCGATATGCTCCGCAGTCACTACATTAAGAAGCTCCTGCCAGATTCTTTGCAAGCCTTGCGGTGCTGCCGCCCTCAACAAGGATAAAGCCGTCATTCACAGCGCCCGATGACACTTTGCTGCTTTGTTCAAAGCTATGATTCTGAGCACTCTGAGCTGTATTGCTCTTTGCCGAAGGAGCATTGTTCCAGCCCTCCGATGAGAAGCCTGTGCCGCTGCCGCTGTCTTTCAGAGCGAAGAACATTACCACGCCAATAGCTATCGCACTGCCGAGCCATATCAGCGGCTTTGCCGAAAAGCTCTTGCTTTTCTGAGTAAGCTCTGAAAGAGTGTAGCCCACAAGCACGAAGAAGAAAAGCATAGCAAGGTTTTGCAGAATAATAAGCCACTTTGCTGTTTCATAATCAAGAAATGCGAACTTTGTTCTGAAAAAGATATAGTTTATAATATCACTCTTTATAAACAGCCAGAGTCCCACGCCCGAAGCCCCTGTCAGTACTGCATAAAAGATCATTCTGCCTATGCCTTTGAGCTTCGCAGTCATAGCTTTAAGGTGCAGTCCTACATGGATACCCATAAATATAAACGACCAGTGCGACATAGCAAGGTGAAGCTCTCTTGCGGTCATCACATTCAGCAAACCGTACATAAACGGTACTGCATGACCGCTCATTGACATTCCGCTGAGTGCTGTCAGTGCTATTGATACAAGCATAAGCGAGTTTACTGCCGTCATTGTAATGCGGTAGGGCGAATACTTCCCCTTGAACACCGCCTTGTACCATTTTCTGTTGAGGATATGGTGAAGTATCAGCGTTACCGTCATGCCTATGCCGAGCCACTCGTGAAGCACATCGCCCGTTACCTGAAAAGCCATTAAAAACAGCAAAATGACTGTCAGCACCGCATCTACTATCCTTTTGATGATGTTTGCAGTCTTTGTCTGCATAACAGTCCCTCACTTTCGTTTATTTCATTTTCTTTTCCCAGAAGCGTATAACGTTCAGCCCAAGTCCGTCGGCAACGCTTTCCAGCTCTGTGACCTCATCAGCGGTGAGTGCAATGTTTGCCGCCTTAACAGCGTCCTCCACATGGCTGACCTTTGTAACACCGATTATCGGCAGAGTCCTTATATTTTCTGAGAGCCTGTGCTCCATACGTGCTTTTCGTCTTTGTTTGAAGGCTTGTTCTGAGCCATAACTCCTGCAAGTGCATGGGGCACATAGGGCTCCTCGAGATAAGAAAGCTCCTCTGCCGAGAGCTCAAGCTCAACTGCCTTTGCTGCACCCTCGATATGGTGAAGCTTCGTCGCACCCACAACAGGAGCCGTCACCTTAGTGAGCAGCCACGCAAGAGAAACCTCAGTCATCGAAACGCTGTGCTTTTCGGCAAGCTCAGCAACACGGCGGATTATTACCTCGTCCTGCTCCTTGGTCGCATCGTATTTGAATTTTGCATAGCTGTCCTCTTCAGCACGCTTTGAGGTCTCGCCCGGCAGCCTTGCAAGCCTGCCGCTGGCAAGGGCACTGTAAGGTGTCATAGCAATGTTGTCCTCCGAGCAGAGCATTGCCATCTCACGCTCCTCCTCACGGAAGATGAGGTTATAATGCCCCTGAACTGAAACAAACTTTTCAAAGCCCTCCTTCTCAGCGAGAGCATTTGCCTTTGCAAGCTGCCACGCATAGCAGTTTGAAATGCCGATGTATCTTGCCTTGCCAGCCTTGACTATCCTGTTCAGACCGTCAAGTATATCATAAAGAGGAGTGTTCCAGTCCCACATATGGTAGATGTACAGGTCAACGTAGTCCATACCGAGGTTTTCAAGGCTTTTGTTTATCATTCTCTCGATGTGCTGCTGCCCTGTAATGCCTGCCTCAATATCAACAGGAGTTCTCGGAAGGAACTTTGTTGCCACAACTACCTCATCACGCTTGGCAAAGTCACGCAGCGCCCTGCCGACATACTGCTCGCTCGTTCCCGACTGGTAGGCAATAGCCGTATCATAGAAGTTCACTCCGAGCTCCAGTCCGTGCTTTATTATCTCACGGGAGTGCTCCTCATCAACAGTCCACGAATGCTGACCGTTCTGTGCATCACCGAAGCCCATACAGCCCATACATATACGGGATACATTAAGATCTGAATTTCCAAGCCTTGTGTATTTCATTTTGTACCTCCTAACAGCTGCATCACGCAGGAATATACTATCTCATAAATACTGTGCATTCTGAATTCAAGCTTTGCATCACGCATAGCGTCAAGCTGCTTTTGTGTCGCTACCGAATACGGATATACTCCGAACAGAAACGGAAAGAACACAAACACAAAGCTCTCAGCATTGGTGTCGGGAAAGAACTTCCCAAGGCTTGCTCTCACCGCATCAAGAGATGCACCGTAAGCTGCCTTGAAGTCCGTAAGCCGCTCGGGTCGGGAGTTTTCCTCCATATCATAATGGTTCATAGCAAGAAGCTTCAACAGCTGCTCATGCCTTTCAAGCGAGTGTGCAATAGCATCGGCAAAGGCTTCTGCAGACATTTGCGAGTTATTCTCTGAAAGTAGATTTAACTCTCCTGACCAGTTCTCATATTCACGCTGCATAAGTGCAAGAAAAATCTCTTCCTTGGTCTGAAAATAATTGTAGATAGACGGCCTTGAAAGGCTGGTCTCTACGCTTATATCCTTGAGAGTTATCTCCTTGAAGCTCATAGTCTGATAGAGCTTTTCACAGGCATTCACAATTTCCTCTCTTCGTGATGCTGTAAGCTCGGGTGAACCCTTTGGCATTACACTTCCCCCTTTTTATTCTGACATCGTGTCACTATAGAGATTATACCACCATTCTGACACAGTGTCAATATATATTCCGGAATTTTTAGATTTTCAGCATTATCAACAAAGTATAACAGTTCGTATAGGGCATATTAAACAGAAGGGTATGCCTTCCATTTGTGGAGAACATACCCTGTGTTTTTCTATGAAACAGCTTTACCTGCGAGTCTATCTTACTGACCTGCATTTTTTTCAAGACTCCTTTTGAGCTCATCTATATATACCTCTGCTATCTCACTTAACGACCCGTTTTTCTTACGAATATATCCTATCTCCATAATGCTGTTGGGGTTTTCGGAATCCTCACGGAATGGGACGACTCTGTAATCATCGCCGCCAAGCTCCTTACAGAGTATCCCTGAGCAGAGTGTGTAGCCGTAAAGCTCCATCATCATCTCGCCCATGGTGGCACGGTCTGTTGCCTTTATCATTCGAGGGTAGATGTTCTCGCTGAGGATTTCCTCAGCATAAAGATAGCCGTCTTTTCCGTTTTGTTCAAAGGACAGGCAGGGGTATGGCTCAAGCTGCTCTAAGCTGATAGAGGTCTCATTAGCAAGCGGATGCTCCTTCCACAGATAAACATAAGCCTTGCATCTGATAAGCTCACAAAATGTAAGCTCATTTTCCTCAAGCTGCTTTTCTATGGGCTTTCGGTTGAAATTTGAAATGTACAGCACACCTATCTCACTGCGCATACTTGCAACATCACGAATAACATCCAGTGTTTCCGTTTCACGCACAGCAAACTCAAATTCGAGTGTGTTGTATTTCTTTACCGTCTGAATAAACGCACTCACCGCAAATGAATAATGCTGCGTCGATACACCGAATCGACGCTTTTTCTCGCTGTTTATGTATTTTTCCTCTATCAGCTCATACTGCCTGAGCAGCTGACCTGCACTTTGCAGAAATTCAAGTCCCTCTGCTGTGGGAACCGCTCCCTTGTGAGTCCTCATAAACACTTCAAAGCCAAGCTCCTTTTCAAGCTCTCTTACTGCACTTGTAAGTGTCGGTTGTGATATCCCGAGCTTTTCAGCTGCTTTATTCATAGAACCACTCTTCGAGATCATCACTGCATAGCTTATCTGCTGAATAGTCATATTCCCACTCCTTTACTATGAAACATGATATCATATATAGCTTCTTTTGTCAACCAACTGAATATACATACGATCTATCAACAGATATAGATAATATTTATATGTAAGCTATTTTGTGATAGCGTTGTCTTATAACTGCATTTTCTGAACGAATGCTATGCTCACGTTTGGTGTATGAACAGCCCTCAAACATCGGTGCCGCTTCAAAGGAAACGTTGTCATCATCTGTTTTTCAGCGTGATAAAAGGCGATCTGACGCTCATAATTTGTGCGGTTTTTGTCGTCCCACGCTGACAAAACAGCTTTTTCAAGAAAACGTTGTCATGCTTTTTCGTTGACTTTTCCCCTGATTTCAATTAAACTCTGATTACCAAAGGCGAATGGTTGTCTCGCCCGAAATAATTGGAGGTAAGTAAAATGGAAAAGAAAAATCTATTATCACTCACACTTGCACTTGTCTTGGGTGCAAACCTTTTAACAGCCTGCTCGGTAAGCGAGTCAGCCAGCAGCGAAGATACAGTGTCAGCAAGCAATGCGAAGACCGACTACAAATACGGCAAGATAGACATTCCCGGCAAAGACGGCGCTCTATGCGGCGCACCTATCTATATAGCCTATGAGAACGGCTATTTCGCAGACGAGGGCTTTGATGTAAACCTCATCTCTGCCGATTTTGAAACCAGAAAAATAGGGCTCAATAACGGCTCTATCCCGATAGTGAACGGTGACTTTCAGTTCTTCCCGTCTATCGAAAACGGCATTGATGTCAAGGTGGTAGACGGTCTGCACGAGGGCTGCATAAAGTTTGCAGTACGCCCCGATTCGGACATCAGCACAGTTGATGACTTAAAGGGCAAAAAGATAGGCGTTGACGAGATAGGCGGCACACCTCATCAGGTGGCATCGCTCTGGCTTGAAAATGCAGGCATCAGTGCAGACCCCTCCGCAGGCGAGGTGACTTTCCTCCCCTACTCTGACGGAAACCTTGAATTTGAAGCTCTCGCAAACGGTGAGATAGATGTGGCAGCACTCTGGGACCCGCTCGGCTCTATCCACGAAAAGGCAGGCGATGTGAAGATAATCTTCGACCTTGGAAAAGACCCTTACTTTGAAGATCATTTCTGCTGCTTCCTTTATGCATCTACAAAAGTCCTGAATGATGACCCTGAGGAAGTAGCAGCACTGCTTCGGGCATACCGCAAGGCACAGGAGTGGATATACGAAAACCCCGAGGAAGCAGTTGACATTATCATAAACAATAATTACGCATCTATCGAGGATAAAGAGCTTGCAGTTGAGCTTGTAAAGAGCTACGGCTTCCCCTCGGCAGCAGAGCATGACGGAAACTGGGACTCACACGTTGAGTCAGACGTTAAGTATTTTGTTGACGGGCTTGCTAAAATAGGCTACCTTGAAAGCGACCCCGATCAGTTTGCAAAAGACATCTATCAGAAAGTTGAGGTGCAAAAATGAGCACCGCCGCAGTAAAGCTTTCAGCTTCTGTAAAGGCTGAAAGCAAGAAAAAAACAAAGGCAGCGTGGAACTATAAAAATAACGTATACTTTCTTTTGAAGATACTGTTTGCCGTTTCGGGGTTTATTATCGCTGCGCTGGTGAATACGGCTTTTCCGCAGAAAGCAGCTGTTGATATAAAGAACTATGTAATAATTGCATTCAGCTTTAATATCAGTCTTACAATGAATG
>ONLC01000030.1 GCA_900318545.1 uncultured Eubacteriales bacterium | reverse complement strand
ATTATGCAGCGATCAAAGAGCGGATCGCCGTCAACCAGACAAAGGAGCAGGCATGTGTGCTCAATTATGAGGATCCTTATCTGCGTCCCTACGGTGAACATCTTTGCCCCGCGCGTGTAATTTGGTTTTCTTCAGGGACAGAGCTGCGCAAGGGATATTATCTCAAAGGCGATGATATCTGCCGTGCGGACGGCAGGGGAAACGTCGAGAAACTGATGAACGTGCACGATATGCAGCTGGTCGGTGTCTGCAACGCCGAGAACGTTATGGCGGCCATTGCCATCACAGAGGCGGCAGGCGTCCCGACAGATTTGATCCTCTCGGTGATCCGTGAATTTCCTCCCGTTCCCCACCGTATCGAATTCGTGGGCGAAAAGGGAGGCGTCAAATATTACAATGACTCCAAGGCGACGAATCCGGACGCAGCGATCCAGGGGATCCGCGCCATGACAGGCCCCACTGTTCTGATCGGCGGAGGCTATGACAAGAAGATTCCGTTTGAGCCTCTCGCTGAGCCGGTAAACAAGAACGTAAAGACCCTTATCCTTATGGGTGTTACCGCTGATAAGATCGAGGCAGCGGTCACAGCAAGCCCCCTTTATCCCGAGAGCGGACTGAAAATTCTCAGAGCCGAGAGCATGGAGGACGCAGTCGCAATCGCTGACAAGATAGCAGATGAGGGCGACATAGTTACTCTCTCGCCTGCCTGTGCAAGCTTCGACGCTTATCCTAACTTTGAGGCAAGAGGCAGACACTTCAAGGTGCTTGTTAAGGAGCTCTGATATCTGTCCGAAAATATGGACTTAAAACTACAGGAAAAGAGAAACTAAATGGACATAAAACAATTGATATGCAAGCTGACAGCACCTATGGGTGTATCCGGGGCTGAGAAAATGGCTGCTGATACAGCGGCGGCTCTTTTAGCACCGTTCGGAGAGGTCAGTGTTACACCGCTTGGCAGCGTTATCTGCAAGGTCGGTGAGCACAGAGAGGGTCTGCCCTCGCTGCTTTTAGATGCACACATTGACGAGATCGGAATGATAGTGACCTATATTACCGATGATGGCTTCTTAAAGGCTGCAGCCTGCGGAGGAGTAGACGCAAGAGTTCTGCCTGCAAGTGTTGTGACGATTTACGGAAGTGAAAAGATAAAGGGTGTAATAACCTCAGTGCCGCCGCATCTCAGTGATGACAGCAGCGAAGTTCCCGATGTTGATGCTATCTTTATAGATACGGGCTTTACGAAAGCAGAGCTTAAAGATAAGGTAAAGCTTGGCGACAGAGTCCTTATCGAGAATGAGCCTGTTTCGCTTATCGGCGGTAGGCTTACCTCGAAGGCACTTGATGACCGCTGCGGCTGCGCCTCTGTAATAAGGGCTCTGGAGCTTGCAAAGGACAAGGAAAGCCGCTATAATGTGACAGTTTCGTTCTCCACAGGCGAGGAGGTAAACCTGCGTGGTGCAAAGACCTCTGCTTTCAGAGAGGATTTTGATGAAGCAATAGTAGTTGATGTTACCTTCGGAGTATGTCACGGAGAGTCGAAATCTGAGTATGCGGAGCTTGGAAAGGGTCCTGCGATTGGCGTATCGTCATCGCTGTCTGAGGAGCTTTCGGACAGACTTATAGACCTTGCAAAGCAGGAGGATATCCCGTATCAGCTCGAGGTCATGGGCGGTAAAACAGGCACAAATGCTGATGCCGTAAGCGTATCGAGAGCAGGCGTTAAGGCTGTTACGCTCTCCATACCCGAGCGATATATGCATACTCCCGCCGAGGTCATCGACCCCGAGGACTGCGAGAATACAGCAAGGCTTATATCAGCCTTCATCACAAAGGGGAGGGCTTGATATGCTGAAGGATACATTAAAGGAGCTCTGCTGTCTTGACGGTATCTCGGGAAGAGAGAACGAGGTGCGTGAGAGGATAATCTCGCTCATAGGCGATAAGGCAGAGGTAAGAACAGACAATCTCGGAAACGTGATAGCCTTCTGCAGGGGAAAGAAAACACCTGAGAAAAAGCTTATGATCTCCGCCCACATGGACGAGGTCGGCTTTATGGTGACTTATATAAACGAGGACGGAACACTCTGCTTTACACCTGTCGGAGGAATAGACCCGAGGGTCTGCTTCGGCAAGAGGGTTAGAGTAGGCAGACAGAAGATTACAGGACTTATAGCAGGTTCGGCTATCCATAACGTTGCAAAGGCTGACAGAAACAAGGTGAAAAGCCTTGACAAGCTGGTTATCGACATCGGTGCAGGCTCAAAGGAAGAGGCCGAAAAGCTTGTGCGTCAGGGCGACAGCGTTTATTTTACCTCAGAGTTTACCGAGTTCGGCAGCGGCATGATAAGCTCAAAGGCAATTGATGACCGTGCAGGCTGTGCTGTGATGATAGAGATGATAAACGAGGGCGTTGAGTTCGATACCTATTTTACCTTCGTGGTACAGGAGGAGATAGGTCTCAGGGGCTCGGGCTGTGCGGCATTCTCGGTCGAGCCTGACTTTGCTATAGTGCTTGAAGCTACCACCGCATCGGATATACCCTCGGAAAGCGGTGCAGACCGTGTATGTGAGGTCGGAAAGGGAGCTGTAGTTTCTATCATCGACCGTGCCACAATGTATGATGAGGGTCTCAGCAGTCTTGCTTTTGAGCTTGCTGAGGATAACGGCATTCCTGCACAGACAAAAACAAAGGCGGCAGGCGGCAATGATGCAGGTGCTATACACCAGTCCCGTGAGGGTGTCAGAACAGCAGCTATATCCGTGCCGTGCAGATACCTGCATTCACCCGTATGTGTTATAAAAGAGGACGACCTGAATAGCGTTTATAAACTTGCAAGGCTTCTTGCGGACAGGATCTTAGCAGATGATTTATGAAACCAAAGAGCTTTCGGCTATGCTTCTGAGTGAGCTGAAAAGCAACAACTACACAAGAAGGATAAAGTCACACTTTCAGGCATACGGTGCTGAGTATGACTTCCTGCGTTTTTTTATGATAGAGGAGAACGGTGAGCACTTTGGTATGCTCTCCGTGTTCAACTCGACTATGATGATCTCAAGCTTTATGGGTAAGACGTTCACCAATGAGATACTTGAAGAGCTTGCAGGCTTTATCCTTATGAACAAGCCCATGCAGATAGAGCTTGAGGGCTGCTATGGAAAAAAGCTTCATAAGCTTATTAAAGAAGAGTATAACAGCGACAAGCGGACAGAGTTTGCCTTTGTTACGAAAAACACTCTTCCCGATATGGACGTAAATGAGCTCCCGAAGCTCGATGATGTATATAAGATACTTGCAGAGAGCTTCCCATCGATCAAGGCATCATACCAGCTATGGCTGACAGATACCTCTCACAGGGTAAGGAGGGGGCTTTCGCAGTCGTTTCTGCTGGGAAACTATACTACGGCAACTATTCAGTATATCATTGACGGTGTCGCACTTGTCGGCCATGTTGCCACTATACCGGAGGAGCGTGGAAAATTTCACGCAAGACGGCTTCTCTACTGGATAGGCGAGCGTCTTAACAAGGACGGCTTTGAGGTAAGGCTTTTTGCAAGACCGCACAGAGTCAGCTATTATGAAGAGATAGGCTTCCGTGAAGTGGGAGTAGACTATGTATTGGAGAGAAAAGTAAATGACTGATAATATTTTTGATATAGACGAGAGTATCCTTGCTCTTGCCCGTGAGGCAGAGGCCGAATGTGCAGAGCAGTTTCGGATAATAGATGAGATTGCTGAATATAATGGTATGAAGGTGCTCAAAGCCTTTATTGACAACCGTGTCAGCGAGGGCTGCCTTAAAGGTACTACAGGCTACGGTTATTCCGATATTGGACGTGAAGCCGCAGACAAGGTGTTTGCTCAGGCATTCGGCGGTGAGGACGCAATTGTGCGTCACAGCTTTGTAAACGGCACTCATGCACTCTCTACAGCACTTTTCGGAGTGCTCCGTCCTGATGATGTTATGCTTTCCTGCACAGGCAGACCCTATGACACACTCGAAGAGGTAATAGGCATAAGGTATGAAAAGGGCAACGGCTCGCTCAGGGATTTCGGAGTAAAATATGATGAAGTGCCTCTCCTTGAAAGCGGACTGCCGGACCTTGATACGATAGCTGAAAAAGCTAAGGGAGCAAAGATAGCTTACATACAGCGTTCAAGAGGGTATTCGCTCAGACCCTCGCTGTCGGTTGAGGTCATCGGGCAGATAGCTAAGGCTGCAAAGACAGCAAATCCCGATGTGATCGTTATGGTTGATAACTGCTACGGCGAGTTCGTTGAAAAGCAGGAGCCGCTTTCTGTAGGTGCTGACCTTATCATAGGCTCACTTATCAAAAATCCCGGAGGAGCTATAGCACCAACGGGCGGTTATATCTGCGGCAGGGCAGACCTTGTTGAGAAATGTGCCGACAGGCTTACCTGCACAGGCATGGGCAAGGAGGTCGGAGCAACGCTTGACACTCCGAGAGAGATACTGCTGGGCTTTTTCATGTCACCGCAGGTGGTCGCATCGGCAGTAAAGACCTCGGTTTTTGCGTGCAGGCTGTTTGAGAAGCTGGGCTTTGAGACCTTCCCGAAGTCAACAGAAACAAGAACTGACATTATCGCATCTATCTGCCTTGAAAAAGAGGAAAGGCTTACAGCCTTCTGCAGGGGCATACAGGCAGGCTCTCCTGTTGACAGCTATGTAACGCCCGAGGCATGGGATATGCCGGGCTATGACTCCAAGGTAATTATGGCGGCAGGTGCCTTCACTATGGGAGCCTCTATCGAGCTTTCTGCCGATGCACCTATCAGAGAGCCCTTTGCAGTATGGCTTCAGGGCGGAATTACCTACCCTACAGGCAAGGCAGGCATACTTAAAGCCGCACAGGAGATAGCAAAGCTCAGGAAGTAAAAATAATACCGTCAGACGGCGGAATAATAAAACGGGGGACTAATTATGGCTGAAATATTTAGCGTAACTGTACAGGACATTATCGAACAGCTCAAGCTTGAGGTGATCTATGCACCTGCAAACATCAGCAGCCTGCTCGTAACAGAGAACGACTGCAACAGACCGGGACTCCAGCTTATGGGCTTTTATGAGTACTTCAATGCAGAGCGTGTTCAGATCTGCGGAAATATGGAGTTTGCGTATCTGGCATCTCTTGAAGAGAAAAAGAGACACGACAGGATAGAGGCTCTGTTTGAAACGAAGATACCTCTCTTTGTAGTAGCGAGAGGACATGAGCTCTACCCCGAAATGATAGAGCTTGCCAAAAAGCACGGAGTTCCGATCGCAAGAACTCAGGACAGCACCACTGCATTTATTGCGGCACTGATAGGCTATCTGAATGTTGAGCTTGCCCCCCGTATCACACGTCACGGAGTGCTCATCGAGGTTTACGGTGAGGGAATACTTATTGTGGGTGAAAGCGGTGTAGGTAAGAGCGAGACTGCGATCGAGCTTGTAAAGCGCGGCCACAGACTTGTTGCCGATGACGCAGTCGAGATAAGAAAAACCTCATCAAGAACACTTGTAGGTCAGTCGCCCGATAACATCAGGCACTTCCTTGAGCTTCGTGGTATTGGCATAATCAACACAAGAAGGCTTTTCGGTATGGGTGCCGTAAAGGTTTCCGAGAAGATAGACCTTATCGTTGAGCTCGAGCCGTGGGACAGCCAGAAGATCTACGACAGAATGGGTGTAGACAACGAGTACACTACCATTCTCGGAATCAAGATACCCAGCCTTACAATTCCTATCAAGCCGGGCCGTAACCTCGCAGTAATTCTTGAAGTCGCAGCTATGAACAACCGTCAGAAGAAGATGGGCTACAATGCTGCGGCAGAGCTTCTTTCAAACCTCGGCCTTGACATGGATACCAAGGATAAGGTCAAGAACTGGGATACGTTTTAACTCTTAAAGGAGAACATACTATGGAACAAGATATAAGAACAGACGGGCTTCTGGCTCTTGCCAGAGAGCTTGAGTGCAGAGTGGTCTATGATGAGCCGCTCTCAAACTATACGACCTTCAAAACGGGCGGTCCCTGCTATGCTATGATAGACCCCGGCTCCGAGGATAGGCTTGCACGCCTTATCGGAGAGGCCAACAACAGCGGAGTGCGTCACCTTGTAATGGGAAAGGGCTCCAATATCCTGTTTGACGACAGAGGCTACAACGGAGTTATCTTCCTTATGGGGCAGTCTGTCGATGAGATCAGAATGCTCGATGATACAACTATTTATGCACAGGCAGGCTGCTCGCTTATAAAGCTTTGCCGCTTCGCTCTGGAGCATAATCTTACGGGTCTTGAATTTGCCTATGGTATTCCCGGAACTGTGGGAGGTGCGATCTATATGAACGCAGGTGCATACGGCGGTGAAATAAAAGACGTTATCAAGTCCTGTACAGCTATAAGACCCAGCGGAGAAATACACGTTACCGAGCTTGTTGATATGGGCTTCAGCTACAGAGAAAGCTGCTTCCAGCATAACCATGAGATAGTTTTCAGCGGTGTGTTCTCTTTAGAGCCGGGTGTTTACGATGACATTCAGGATACTATGGTAGACCTTATGGGCAGAAGGCGTGCAAAGCAGCCTCTTGAATATCCGAGTGCAGGCTCTACCTTCAAGCGCCCTGAGGGTCATTATGCAGGTCAGCTTATTCAGGAGTGCGGCCTGGCAGGCTTCGGGATTGGCGGTGCAGAGGTCTCCGACAAGCACTGCGGATTTATCATTAATAAAAATAATGCCACAAGTGCAGATATACTGGCACTTATCTCAGAAGTACAAAAAATTGTACTCGAAAAGAAGGGCGTAAAGCTTGAGCCCGAGGTAAGGCTTATACCCTACGAGGAATGAGCAGTCGGGAGGTAAGAGAATGAAATTCGTTATCATAACGGGAATGTCAGGCTCGGGAAAGTCCGCAGCTGTAGATGTTTTCGAGGATATGGGCTATTACTGTATCGACAATATGCCGCCCGAGCTTATCGGTAAGTTTGCCGATATATGCAGCCAGTCCGACGGTAAGATAGATAAGGTCGCATTCGTAGTTGACATCAGGGGCGGAGATCTGTTTCTGAAGCTTCAGGACACTGTCACAGAGCTCAGAGAGGAAGATGTTGAGCTGAAGATACTCTTCCTTGACTGCGCCGACAATGTAATAGCAAGACGCTACAAGGAAACAAGGCGTAAGCACCCTCTTGATGAGCAGAGCTACGGCGACCTTGACAAGGCAGTTGCCGCAGAAAGGCAGCTCCTTGTGCCGATAAAGGCACTGTCGGATTACTATGTGGACACAACAACAAGCTCGGTTGCTGAGTTCAAAGCCCGTATTTCTCAGATGTTCAGCGGAGACAGCGAGTTTATGCATATAGATGTCCGCTCCTTCGGCTTTAAGTACGGACCTATGCCCGAGGGCGACCTCGTGTTTGATGTAAGGTGTCTGCCGAACCCGTTTTATATTCCCGAGCTAAAACAAAAGACAGGTCTTAACAGCGAGGTCTCCGACTATGTTCTCTCGTTTGAAGAGGCAAGGGAGCTTCTTAAAAAGATCTGCGAGCTGGTTGATTTCCTTATCCCCCTATACAAGAAGGAGGGCAAGAGCCAGCTTGTTATCGCTTTTGGCTGTACAGGCGGAAAGCACCGCAGTGTTACCTTTGCCGAGGCACTCAGTGCCCACCTTATGGTTGAGGGTCACAGAATAAGAGTTACTCACAGAGATATAGAAAGATAGCTATGAAAGAATCGTTTTCTGCGAATGTAAAAAAAGAGATAATCGAGAAGATAAACTCACGCTCCAAGGCAGATGTATGCCTTATGGGGCTTCTTACCTGCTGCAATCAGCTGTCGGATAAGGAGATATCACTGCTCACCGAGAACGAAGACGTCAGGGACTTTTTCGTAAAAAACGTAAACAGGCTTTTAGAGCGTGACGATGCCGTCCTTGTGACTGAGCAGAGCCGCAAAAACAGCGGAGCACTCTATAATGTTGAAGTCGCAGGCAGTGATAACAGGATAGAGCTTCTGAGTATGTTTGCAATGGATCAGAGCAGAAGGCTTATGCCCGATGATCTTCCGAAGGAGAAGTATCTCCCTCAGCTTGCCGCAGGAGCATTTCTTGCCTGCGGTTCGGTCAATGATCCTGAGAAGAAATACCACCTTGAGTTCGTTATGCCCTCGCTTGACCTTTGCAATGATTTCGGGCTTATATTAATAGAGCATTTTGATATAGTTCCCAAGCACATAGAACGCAAAAATTCGCAGATAGTATATATAAAAGAGTCCGAAAACATCATTGATATGCTTGCTATCATGGGAGCACAGATGTGTGCCCTCGAGATAATGAACGTTAAGATGATGAAGGACATGAGAAACAAAATAAACCGTGCTGTAAACTGTGACAACGCCAATATAGAAAAGACTCTGAAGGCTGCGGGAAAGCAGCTTGATGATATAGAGCTTATCGACCGCACAGTCGGCTTTGAGGAGCTCTCACCGGCCCTTCGTGAAATGGCAGAGCTTCGCTACAACAATCCCGACGTAAGCTTAAAGGAGCTTGGCAGTATGCTCACACCGCCTATATCACGCTCGGGGGTCAATCACAGATTGCAGAAAATATCGGCTTATGCCGATGAGATAAGAGAGAAGCTCAAAGCTTAGGAGATAACCATGACACCCTTTGTTCATTTACATCTTCATAGTGAATATTCGCTCCTTGACGGTGCCTGCCGTATCGAGGAGCTTGTTTTGCGTGTAAAAGAACTTGGTCAGACGGCAGCAGCTGTCACAGATCATGGAAATATGTTTGCAGCGGTAGAGTTCTACAATGCCTGCAGGGCAGAGGGCATAAAGCCTATCATCGGCTGTGAGGTCTATGTAGCACCACGCTCAAGAAACGATAAGGCAGGCCGCATAGATGCACCCTATCACCTTATCCTCCTCTGCGAGGATCAGGAGGGCTACCGCAATCTGATAAAGCTTGTGTCGCTTTCATACACTGAGGGCTTTTATATGAAGCCCCGAATCGACAAGGAGCTTCTGAGAAAGTATCATAAGGGGCTTATCTGCTTATCAGGCTGTCTTGCAGGCGAAATAGCGGTGCTCCTTGCCCGTGATGACTATGAATCCGCAGTTGAGACTGCTCTGGAATACCAGGGCATTTTCGGTAAGGGCAACTATTTTATAGAAATACAGGATCATAAGGATATAGAACAGAAGCGTATCAATCCAAGCCTTATAAGGCTCTCAAATCAGACGGGCATACCGCTTGCTGCAACAAATGACTGCCACTATCTCAGACGTGAGGACGCTTACGCTCAGAGAATATTGATGTGCATCTCCACCGCCAAAACTATCGAGGACGAAAACTCAATGGCTTTCCCGACAGAGGAGTTCTATGTAAAATCGGGAGACGAGATGGCTGAGCTTTTCAGAAGCTGTCCTCAGGCGATAACAAATACAGTTAAGATAGCAGAACGCTGCAATGTGGAATTTGAATTCGGAAACACAAAGCTGCCGTACTTTCATATCGACGGTGTTGAGGACAACGAGGCATTTCTTCGCAAGATGTGTCTTGACGGCCTTTATAAGCGTTACACTGAGCCCACAGAGGAAGCACTCAAAAGGCTTGATTATGAGCTTAATGTCATCACAGGAATGGGCTATACGGACTACTATCTGATAGTCTGGGACTTTATAAACTATGCTAGATCCAAGGGCATACCCGTAGGCCCGGGGCGAGGCTCGGGAGCAGGAAGCCTCTGCGCATACTGCATCGGTATCACGGGAGTTGACCCCTTGAAATACAATCTTCTTTTCGAGCGTTTCCTGAACCCCGAAAGAGTTTCCATGCCCGACTTTGATATTGACTTCTGCATGGAGGGCAGACAGCGTGTTATCGACTATGTTATCCGCAAGTACGGTGCTGACCATGTTGCTCAGATAGCAACCTTTGGTACTCTTGCCGCAAAGCAGGCTGTAAGAGATTCAGCACGGGCTATGGGCTTTGCCTATCAGGTGGGAGACAGCATTTCAAAAAAGGTTCCGAGATATGCAAAGCTCTCGGTATCGGTAAAGCAGGACCCTGCTCTCAGAGAGCTTTATAATACCAATGAGCAGGCAAAGCAGGTAATAGATACAGCTATGCGTATTGAGGGTATGCCCCGAAACGTTTCCACCCATGCGGCAGGAGTTGTAATCACAAAAGAGCCTGTTGACTATTATGTTCCGCTTTACGCAAGGGACGGTCAGGTCTCGACCCAGTACACTATGACGATACTCGAGCGTCTGGGACTTCTGAAAATTGACTTTCTGGGGCTTCGCAACCTGACGATAATTGACCACTGCTGTAAGAGTATAAAAAAGAGTAACCCCTCATTTGATATAAATTCGATACCGATAGACGATCAGGCTGTTTTCGATATGCTCTCAAAGGGTCAGACGAGCGGCGTTTTCCAGTTTGAAAGTGCAGGTATGACTTCTGCGATAATGAAGCTAAGACCCACAGGCATCGAGGACCTTATAGCGGTTATTTCTCTCTACCGCCCGGGGCCTATGGACTCAATACCTACCTATATCAGAAACCGCCACAACCCAAGCCTGGTCACCTACAAACACCCTCTTCTGAAAGACATTCTTGAAGTCACCTACGGCTGTATAGTGTATCAGGAGCAGGTAATGCAGATATTCCGCACCCTTGCAGGCTACTCCTACGGCAGAGCCGACATTGTAAGGCGTGCTATGGCGAAGAAAAAGTCAGATGTGCTTGAAAACGAGCGCAAGGCATTTATCTGGGGCGAGGAGGGTCAGTGCGCAGGTGCTGTTGCAAACGGAGTTCCCGAAAAGGTCGCAAACGAGATCTTCGATGAAATGACCTCGTTCGCAAGCTATGCCTTCAATAAATCCCATGCCTGCGCCTATGCCTTTGTAAGCTATCAGACGGCATATCTCAAATGCCATTATTATAAAGAATATATGGCAGCTCTTATGACAAATGCTCTGCTCGACAGCACAGACAAGCTCATGGGCTACATTACCGATGTAACCAAAAACGGAGTAAAGATTCTCCCCATAGATATAAACAGCAGCGAGAGGGGCTTTGTTCCCTGCGAGGACGGCATAAAGTTTGCACTTCTTGCAGTCAAGGGTCTCGGAGAGGGCGCTATAGAGCGTATAGTCCGTGAGCGTGAGACTGCAGGTGATTTTACCTCGCTTATGAATTTCTGTACCAGAATTCAGGGCAAGGATATAAATGTCCGAAATGTTGAAGCGCTTATCAAAAGCGGTGCATTTGACAGCTTTCCGCACAACAGGCACGAGATGATAGATTCCTGTGCCTTTGTTATGAGGATAGCCGCTGATGAAACCGAGGGTGTGCTTTCGGGGCAGCTTGACTTCTTCTCAAATAATGCAAATGTCAAGCCCGAGTACCACATTACGCCATGTGAGGAATACGACAGCGAAACCCTCCTTGAATATGAGCACGAGGCTCTTGGAATGTACCTTTCTGGCCACCCGATAGATAAGCTCTTCCCGATACTCAAAGCAGGGCAGAGCAGAACAGCATCTGAGATAATAAACGGTGCAGCAGAGGAGCAGAAGGGCTTCCGTGACGGAGAGCGTGTCCATTACTGCGGAATGGTCATAGCCAAGAGACAGCTTCGCACCAAAAAGGGCGACCTTATGTGCTTTGTGACTATCGAGGACAGGTATTCTCAGATAGAAGTTATAGTTTTCCCCAAGGTGTATGAAGGCTGTGCAAGGTTTATTGACGAAAAGGCACTTCTGCACGTTTTTGGAAGGCTTTCAGTGCGTGATGATGAGGAAACTAAAATACTTGCAGACATCTGTGAGCCTGTTGAGAGCTTTTGTAATGAGCTGCTCAGCCGTGACCTTTGTGTAAAGCTCAGCAGCACCGATAAGGAGTCTGTACAGAGGGTTATTTCCATAGCGGAGAGATACCGCAGCGACAGCGGCAGAAAGCTTATAATCTGGTTTGAGGACATAAGAAAAAAGACAGGCATAAAGGGTCTTGCAGCTGTTAATGTAAGCCGTGAGCTTATAGAGGAGCTCAGTGAAGCTGTGGGTGAGAACAGCGTTGCCTTTATGATGCCTAAAAATACAGGAGGTTACAATGGAGCCTAAGGACTACAGAGTAGACAGAATTGACGGTGACTACGCTCACCTTACAGAAAGCTCAACAGGTGAGGAGCTTCTTATAGCAAGAGCCCTTATCCCCGAGGAAGCCGATGAGGGAACACTGCTTCACTGGGAGGATCTTCAATACACTGTTATCGGCTAGTGTATAAAATGCTTTACTTTTTTAAGCATTTGTGTTACAATGTAATTTGTGAATACAGTGGAAAGGAATAAAAACATTGGCAATAAACTATAAAAGAGAGGAACTGGGCGGAGGCGTTGCCCTCAGCTGTGTTGCTGACAGCAAGTTCAGAAGCTGCAGCGTAAGGATAAGCTTTGTAAAGAAGAATGATAAGCTTGCCTCACTGAAGAGTGCCCTTCTTTTTGATCTGCTCTCGACCTCCAATGAGAATATACCGTCAAGAACAGCCCTCCTTGAAGAGACAGAGGGCCTTTACGGCAGCTATGTGTCGCCTGCAACTACGAGAATGGGTGACTATATGATGGCAGGTCTGAGCTGCGGCTTCATTTCCGACCGCAGTACTCTTTACGGAGAGACTATCTCCGACAAAATGACCGATATCATTCTTGACTGCCTTTTCAAGCCGCAGCTGGTTGAGGGTGCATTTAAGGAAGAGTATTTCAGAATGAAGCAGAAGGAAGCACTTGACACTATAGCGGCTCTTGTGAACAACAAAAGAAAGTACGCTATAAGAGAAGCAGGAAAGATAGCTTTC
>ONLC01000140.1 GCA_900318545.1 uncultured Eubacteriales bacterium | reverse complement strand
GACTGCCACCCGTGGTGTCAACTATGATGACGGCAATGAAGATAAGAGTGGAAAGTGCGTTTATCTCGGGGGATACCTTTCTTCGGGTCATGGAGTATATGGTGATAGGCAGTGTCTGAATTTCTGGACCCGAGGTAAAGTAGCTTACTACAAAGTCATCTAGGGAGTAGGTAAAGGACATAATGAAGCTGCCTATGACTCTGAGCGTAGTGGTCTTTCCGCAGCCCGAGGGTCCGAGAAGCGTCACGAACTCCTTGTCCTTTTATTTCGAGGCTTATTTCTTTAAGTATCCTTTCGCCGTCAAATTCCACGACGATATCCTTCAATGAAACGATGTTTCCCATTCGCAAGATCATCTTCTAAAAAAAGTATCTTTTATATTTTAGCACAAAAAAGTCCAGTTGTCGATAGTAATATAATATTTTTTGCTTTTTTGAAATTTTGAAATATTTAGAAGGTTACTCATTTTTCATTATTTTTATAGCCATTTGTTTATTATGCTACACATTGTTTAAAAATGTAGTTTAGGGAACGTTCCAAGGTTGAATTGCTTATTGAAAAGCTGGCTTAGACACAGCAAGGGAAAAAAACCATAAAGCAAAGACTCTATCGTCGGTACAATGACGTGGCATTCAATGTTCAAGTCCATCGACCTTGATGCCAAGGACCCATCGGTAAAGGAAGTAAGGTTCCACCACGAAGGCCTTCACGGATACGGCATAGGCAGCGACTGGAGCTTCGCCGAGAACCATGAAGTTGTAGTATTCGTAAAGTAAGCAGACAGTAAATAGTTTTCATGATCTATAGTAAAACAAGCTCCGAGGAATTTCCTCGGGGCTTGTTTTCATTAATTGAACGAAAAATCAAGTAGTAAATCTTCAAAATATATAATTATTCAAGAAGAGTTTTGTGCGATTTGCCGAAAATGAACGTTTGGAAGATTTTTTTTCAATAATTATTGAACTTTTTCCCTTTCAGAATTCTCAAATATACAGATCGCAGGAACAGCGGCAAACAAATTCAGTATATATCGGGCTTATCATAATGAATAGAAACGGTATAAACATCAGAATAATCCCCCTACGATCATAATCATCGATAATGCAGCAATTAAATATCAAACGCTGCCGCTGTCCTCGGTCGATTTAATAAGAAAGGATTTGAAAACATGAAAAAAACGATCAGCAGTATATGTGCGCTAATGCTCGCATTCGGAGGCCTCTCAGCTGTTAATGCAAATGCAGCTCCCGAACAGACAGAGGAGCCTGTCCTCACAGCCGTAACAGAAGAGTTCACAGAGGATACCCTCCCTGAAGAGACCGATCCAGCCGAAGAGACTGAGACTACCGAAGTGGAAGAGGTCAGGAGCTATGAGGCGGCAGGCATCAAAACCTTAGACATCGCAGAATGTGATATCACTGTACAAAACGGAGGCTTTATGTATAGCGGTTTGCCCAAGACTCCGACAGTCAGTGTGATGAACGGCAGAACTCTCCTTAAAGAGGGCGGCAGCTACACACTCAGCTACAGCAACAATGTGAATGCAGGAAAAGGCAAGGTAACTATCACAGGCATCGACTTTATGCACGGAAGCATAACAAAGGAATTCACGATAATGCCGAACCGCATAGAGAGCTTTAAGATGATTCTGCCTGCCGATTCTTATGAGTATAAAAACAAGGCTGTTGTACCTGTTCCGACAGTTAAGGATAACAAAGGCAATATTCTTAAACGCGGCAGGGATTATCTCCTGAGATACTCCAACAACGCCAAGCCGGGAACAGCCACTGTAACAGCAATCGGAACAGGTAATTATGCAGGTGGTCTGAGCAAAAAATTCTCAATAGTTAAAAACGTTCCTGCTGATGTAAGCGGCATCACCGCAACAGACGGCACAGACAGTACTATCGCTCTGAAATGGAACAAGGTCAATGACGCAGACGGCTACATCATCTACATATATGATGATAACGCAAAGACCTGGAAAAGATACAAAAAGACAACAGATACAAAAACCTCATTCACTGTCAGCGGTCTTGATGCAGGTACAGTTTACGGCTTCACAGTAAAAGCATATAAAACAGTGGATTCAAAGGAGTACACCTCTGAGAAATACACCCGTATAAATGCGGCAACAGCACCTGCAAAGCCGAGCTTTACTATATCCACAAAGTCAAAGGGCAAGGCAGTACTCAACTGGAAGACTGTAAAGGGTGCTACAAGCTATGCTATTTATTACAAGCCCAAGGGCGGCAGCTGGACAAAGCTCGATGTAGTAAACAACAAGACCACCAGCTACACCTACAGCAAGGTAAAGAGCGGCGACACAGGTTATCTGACAGTTCGTGCCTTCAAAAACTATGAGGGAGTTATCAGAGGCGGAAAATATGACACCAAGGCTATATACAAGTACCCGACCGCAGCCGCAAAGCTCGACAAGGTAGGCTGGAATCTGAGAAAAGCTTTCGATGCAGCGGTAGTTCCATGGAGCAATCCGAACAAGTCTATCCCGAAGAGCGGCAGCGTTTCTATGCAGTGGTATGCAGACTATGGCTTCAGCCACGGTTACGGACACTGCTTCTGTATGGCAGCAATGTTTGCTGAAATGGCTCAGACAATGGGCTATAATGCAACGCAGGTACACGGCTATGTAGGCACTCACCCTCATTCATGGGTGCTCCTTAAAAAGGACGGCAAGACCTACATCTGTGACCCTGACTTCAACGCTGAGAGAAAAGGCGACGGCTACTGCATAACCTACGGGCAGTCAAAGACCTGGCCATACAGCAACTACGGAAAAGGCAGCGGCAAGGTCGCTGTTGACTGACATATCAAGGACGGTTTTACGTCAGGAGGAAAATTATGAAGAAGATACTTGTAACTCTGCTGTTTTGCAGTCTGCTGCTAGCAGGCTGCGGAACAGACACAAATTCAAGCAGCAAGGCTGACAGCTCATCAGCTGTTGAGAGCTCGTCCTCTGAGGCTGCTTCCGAGACAGAGAGCTCATCAGCCGAAAGCTCCGAGTCTGGAACCACAACTACTACAACCACTACAACTACCACCACAACTACTACGGCAGCTCCCGAAGAGGAGACCACTACTACCACAACAACTAACACCGAAGCCGCCGCAACAACTACAGTTCAGATCGTATATACCGAGCCTCAGACTGAGTATATACCTCCGGAAACAGAAGCCTATGTTGAGCCCGAGCCTGCACCTGTAGTGCAGAACGACGACGACGGCTGCATAGGTGACGATGTGGAGCTGTTCTTTTGAGTAAGGGCAGAATACTATATCTGAGCAGGCTTAAAGCACTGGCTTGCTTTATGATAGTGTTTCTTCACACTATTACACTTTCGGTTGAGAGCTTTAAGGGTGAACCTGCATTGTCAAAGCTTTTGGTTTCGGTCAGGACACTGACAATATGGGCGGTACCCTGCTTTGTAATGGCAACGGGAGCACTTCTGCTTGATGAGAACAGGGAGCTGGGGCTAAAAAAGCTGTTCTCAAAGCTGATACTCAGAGTAGTGCTTGCATTGGTGATATACACCTTTTTGTTCAAATGCTTTGATGCTCTGCTGATAGATAAGGACTTTGATCTCGGACAGGTACTGGATTTTACGTGGGTGAGTGTACTTTACAGCTTCAGCTGGAAGCATATGTGGTATTTGTATCTGCTGATTGCAATTTACCTGATGATGCCTGCCTACAGAGCTGTAACAAAAAACATCGACAGAAAAACTATTTTATATCTAATGGGGCTTATGTTCGTGTTCCTGAGTGTTCTGCCATTTATGCATGAAATATTCAAGAGTGATATGGGCAGCATTGTAAGTAATATTTCAGGTGATGACAGTTATTCAGAAATCGGCGCTCCTGATCTGAGGATAGTGATATATGTATCAAAGATATTTCCGCTGTTTTTGTTTGCAGGCTATGCGGTGAACAAGGGGCTTTTAAAGATACCGTTTACAGTGGCACTTTCGGGAGCAGTAAGCTGTGCAGGCGCAACAGTACTGCTTCTGCAGTGGAGTATTTTAGGGGATAAGCCGGTTTTATATAAAGAGATAGTTTCGTCATATTCGTTCCCTTTACTTGTGATAGGTACTGTGTGCTTGTTCAGCCTGTTCAGAAACAGTAAGGGCAAAGAGATAAAAGTTCTTGACAGGCTTTGTGCGGAGATCGAAAAATGCTCTTTCGGAGTGTTCATTCTGCACATGGCGGTGCTCAGATACATCTTTGCGGTACAGGGCTTCAATGCTTATGAGCACGGCGGTGTGCTCGCAGTGTTTGGCATAGCAGTCGGGACATTTACAGTAACTGTTATCGTAGTCAGACTTCTTAAATTTATTCCGTATGTAAGAGCTCTTGTGTAGAACAGAATAATATAGAAAACGGCTATCGTTCATAATGGGCGAAGCCGTTTTCATTTCAGTTATTTTCAGGATTGAAATTACACCTTGTATGTGGTAAAATAAAATCAGAATATTTTTTTCAAAAAAGTGAACCTTTTGCCCTTTTGATCTCTCTAATATATAAGAGCTTTTTAATGCTCTAATATTATAAGGAGGATCAATCATGAAACACAATCTCAAATCAGCCATACTAAATGTCGTAATAGCATTATGTTCATTCGCAATGCTTCTTGTCTGCATATTTGCTCGGAACATAAACGCAGAAGCAGCAGCATACCCCGGCAGCATCACACTCGACACCTGCATAGTGACCCCTTCATACACGACCATCAGATGGAAACGTTCAAGCTATGCAACAAAGTACAAGGTAGAGTATAAGAAACAAAGTGAAAGCAGCTACAAATCGGTAACCACATCAAACCTGTATTATGACTTTTACGGATTCAGCGATACTACCTATAACTTTAAGATCACTCCCTGCAACGGGAATACCAAGGGAAACACAAAATCGTTCAGCTTCAAGAACTATCATGCTAAGGTGAATTTCAGGGTATGGTACAATTCTCAGAACGGAGCAACTCAGCTTAGGTGCAGCGATGTAAAAAACAACTTCACACTATGTAAAACAAACTATAAGGTATCGGGATATCAGGCTGCAAAGGTAGTAAATGGCTCGTATAAGCTGCTTAAAACGATCGGCGATACCACCTACTCCGTGACCTCTGTCAGTCAGCCTCATGTAAAACAGAGATATGCTATGAGATGCTACGTATCTCTGACACAGCCGAACGGTATAAAAACTCAGTATTTCACTGACTATAAAACAATGGACGTTGTTCCTACTCCTGACCCTGTAAGCGGTGTCAGCACATCTGTAACGAACAACACTGTAAGGCTTACCTGGAACGCCCCCAAAAACGGTGCCGACGGCTACCGCATATATATGTCGAGAAGATACAATTTCGGCAAATGGTCCAACTGGTCTTACATCAAAACGATAAAGTCGGGCGACACACGCAGCTACAGCTTTAAGGGCAGCCAGAAGACCGCGTACAGATTCAAGGTAGCAGCTATAAGCTTTAATACTACCTACAGCACCCAGAACCAGATAAACGAAAACGAGTCAAATCTCAGCAGCATTGCAGAGGCACGCACATCGGGATATTATCCGCAAGCGGCCTGTTCTTATAAGAAATACAGCTTCGGCGGCTATGACGGTATTATACTTGTAGGCGATTCAAGATATGAGTATATGAGCAGAACCTCAAATATAACCTCGCAGTACAGTAAGACCACATTCATAGCTTTGTCAGGCAGCGGCTATGACTGGCTGAAAAACACCGCAGTACCGAAGCTTAAAGGCTGCTTAGGCCGGTCGGACAAGAAATATATCGTAGTATTCAATCACGGTATAAATGACCTTGAAAACTACGATAAGTACAAGTCCCTTTATAACGGGATAATAAACAGCTCCGCATATAGCAGACATTCATTTTTCTTCATGTCAGTAAATCCTGTATTTGACGGCTGCCGTGTTGACAGAAACAGAAATGGAACAGGAACAACAAATGCAGCAGTTGAAAAGTTTAACTCAGGAATGAAAGCATTGTTTTCTGCAAACAGGTATCTTGATTGCTGCGGAGACATGATGCTCAGAGGATATGATTCGTATGACGGTATTCATTATACCGATTCAACAAACAGACAGATAATGAATTACCTCCTCTGTACAGTAAAGTCAAGGATATAATTATGAATGAACAAAGAAAAGACACCAAAACGACACTTGATGAGCTTATAAGAGCAGTATTGAAATACATGGACGAAAAAGGAATGCTTGAAGATCTCAAAGAAAAATACCATACGAAAGTAGGAGAATGTGATGACCAAAACTGAACTCGCAAAGGAGCTTGTCGGCAAGGCAAAGGCAGGCGACAAGTCTGCGTTCGGGGAGCTGTATGCTGAATACAGTGAGCAGATAAAAAGATTCGTTATGAAAATGAACATCACCGAGCTTGATGCTGAGGACATCGTGGCTGATACCTTCGCTGAGGCTATGGAGCACATAGAGGATTTGGAGAACGATTCTGCGTTCAGTACATGGCTTCATTCAATTGCAAAAAGAAAGGTCTACGCAAAGACGGGC
>ONLC01000089.1 GCA_900318545.1 uncultured Eubacteriales bacterium | reverse complement strand
CGCAAGCTCCTCCTGTGACATACCGTGCTTTATGCGAAGCTCTTGTATTACAGTTTTGGTCTCCATATGATCACCTCTACTATATGATACCATAAATAGCGGCTTTATGCAAGCAACCCTCTGTTGCTGTTTACGGGCAAAGCTTCTGATATAACAGTCCGCATTTATTGCAATACCACACCAGCCTTCCGGAGCGGTACATTGGCAGGTCGATATTCACGCCCCATTCGGGGTACTGCTTGAACAGCATCAAGCTGCTGTCGCTCTGATATGCTATAAATGAAATATGATGCTCCTTAGTCATTTCGTGGTCGGTGGTGATGTACCATTCTCCGCCCGTGTCCCTAACTGTCAGCCTTTCATTATCCGCTGCCTGTCTCGGCTCCGGTGCTGAAAGCTTATTCCCGCAGCAGGTCACAGACGCTTCGCTTGTCGCAGTAATAATATTTTCGCAGTTACTGCAAATATAAAACTTCAGCTTTCTCATATTGCCCTTCTCCTTTTCGTTTTTATCTATCTCGCCTGTCAGCAAAGTCTCTATATCAGTTCCAAAGAACTCTGATAGCTCTGTGAGCAGCGACAGATCGGGGCAGCCGCCGCCCGTTTCCCATTTGCTCACAGCCTTATCGCTTACATTTATTCCTTCGGCAAGCTCTTTTTGTGTTATCCCCAGTTGTGTTCGCAGCTGTCTGATAAGCTTTCCCGTTTTTACCTGATCCACACAGATCAACCCCTTTGTTTGGTATAGCTTTATTATAGGGCTTTTTGAACCGGTTGTCAATCCACGCTTCGTAGATATGCAAAAAATGATATTAAAAGTATTGTATTATATGGTTATCCCCCTGACACACCACAAATTGTTTACAATGCTGTCCAATAAAACGGACCGCTAATCCGTAAAGATGTGGTATAATAGTGACAGAACCGAAAGGAGCTGTCGCTATGTCTAAAAGATTTCCAAAGCCCGAAATAACGCTCGACAGGATATACTCCGAGTTTGCAGACGAGGGATACTGCAAGGATTTCCTGCTTGATATCCGCTTTGAAAATGGATTTGCCTGCCCATTCTGCGGTGGCTCGGAATGCTGTAAGATCAGGACACGCCACCTGCTGCGCTGCAAGTCCTGCAACTTACCACGGAAACGAAAAGATCCACACAGCGTTGTATACTGCAGAATACTGCTATAAGTTTAGTCGCCGCCGGCTTGGAAGCAGCGCTTATTTAAGGCTTTTGGCGGCGTTGGTTCAGTGAATTTGAGAGTGGTGTGTCAGGGGGATAACCATAAAAAAAATGGATCCGTCCCGAATTTTCGGGGCGGATTTTTTGCTTTAACTATTATATTCAATGCAGAAGAATATTCAAATTCCTATATTCCTTCGGCTATCTAGTATCGTTTTTATAATACTTGCGTTTGTTGTCATACATAGCATGATCTGCCTGAATAATTATATTATCAATGTCCGAGCATTTACTGCCTGCAGCATAACCGTATGCGATCGACACTCCATTGATCGGTCCCCTGCTCCATTCGGCAGACTCTTTTTCCAGCTTAGCCAGACAAGCCTGAACAGTTTCAGATGTATCATACATGATTATACAAAATTCATCTCCGCCGATCCTGTAGATCGTATCAATATTATCAAAGGCGTTTTTAAGGCACTCTTTTGCACCGATTATCAGGATGTCACCAGCCTCATGGCCTAAGGTGTCATTTGTAACTTTAAGGCCGTTCAGATCAGCCATGACAATAATATAATCATCAGGGCCGTTTGCTTTTATATTCTCAACCTCATCAATATAGGCACGTCTGTTTTTTAATCCAGTCAGAGCATCATAATCAGCATTTCTCTTTTGCAGCTCTGCAAACTCCTTTATAGATTCAGCATATACATAACGCTCAAAACGTGATTTATTGATAACATGACCGATCAGTATACCTACAGCAGAAAAGATCAGTATATTTGTTGTTTCCCACGAGAATATATCAGGTTCTACATTCCCTTTCGCACATATAACATAGCAGATAAAAGCAATAATACTGAGAATTATATCCGTCAGCGTCCTGTCAATGGTACAGGTCGGGACTATAAGCATGAATGCTATTATGCTGACCGTTCTTACGTCAGGCTGACAGATAGCTATCCCTATGCCTGCGCCTAATATAGACATTTCAAACAGATAAGTAATCAGCACAAATATTTTTGTAGAGGCTGCTTTCACCTGCGATAATATCAATGTTATCAAAGCAATTATCAGACTGACTAAATAAACATATCTGCAGGCAGTATATGCCTCAACCTTAAATGACATGATCAGGCTCATGACCCAGAACAATATCGCAAACGCAGACCACAATAATATCGAACGCTTATTATCTTCTTTCACAGGCGCCTTGATCTTGTTGAACTGCTCTTTTTCAAGCCCCATATAAACCAAAGTCTTTTTTATGCTCTCAATGACCTTAAACACTCGGCTGCTTTCCTCCCCTGTGATCTTTCACTAATTATGCAAAAAAGCGTACCCTATGGAGACACTTATCCCTTTGAGTACCCTTCTGTCAGTATAATATTTAATTGAAAAAGGGTACAGTTATGCCATGTCTGTCTGTCGAATTATACATGAACAGCATAGCATTGTTAACCCCTTTTTGTAGAATTTACTATATTAGTATAGCACGCTTTGGTCAGTTTGTCAAGGCAACATTAAATAACTTATACTTATTAACCGTATGATAGGATCCGGTTGAAAAAACGCAAAAAAAACCGGACTGACTTTTATGGGATCAGTCCGGGCTTTGACTTATTTCACATAAGAGGGGTCGATATATGCTATCGGGTCTATCCAGCTGCCGTTTTTCTTAATTGCAAAATGCAGATGTGAAAGCTCTGCCGCTTCGCAGGAGGCTGTGTCGCCTATTGTGCCTATTATCTGACCTGCGTTTACCTGTGTGCCCTCCTGCACCATCATTTCGGGGGAGAGATTATAATAGTGACCCTCAACTCCGTCACCGTGGTCTATAGTGATGCAGTTTCCCCAGAGAGCATCCTCCCATATCTTTTTGACGGTGCCCTTGTTCATAGCCTTGACGGCTGTGCCCTTTTCTGCCTGAATATCAACTCCGTCATGAGTTTTCCAGTAACCGAGCGTTTCTGACTTTACAAGCTCACCCTTTGAAAAGGGTACAAGTATCTTTCCGTTTACCGGCATTACATTCGGCTGAGTTTTTACCTCCCTGTCAGCCTTTGAGGAGCTTGTATCAGCCTTGCTTTCTGAGGAGCTGTCCTCTTTGGTGAGCTTTGGGACATCAGTGAGCTTTTCTTCGATATCTGTGTAAGGAAGGTCAGGTGAGGAAACATTGTATTTGCTTTTTACCTCTCCGATCTGTGCTCTGTCATAGGCTGCAAGACCTACTCCGCCAGCTGCGACCGCACACGCTGCCAGAGTCAGGTACAGACCCTTTGCTCCGAGCTTTCTTCTGATGCCTAAGCCTTTAAATCTGATTTTTTTCATTCTGATCGCCTTTCTCCGAACTAAACTGACCGACAAACGTCGGCTTTGCCTAAATGCTGTCGGCTCGCAAATAAGCTTTGGTAGTATTTTTAACAGTTTTTTCGGTTTTATTCAGAAAGACTGAAAACAAAGCGATCGCAGTATCCTTTTTTCTGCACAAAATGGGATATAGTGGTAAATTTGTTAATTATAGAATCAAATTATTGACAAGTTTAATAAGCTGTGCTAAAATGAAAGTGTACAAGTATATTTACTTGTGTAGTATCTTTATGGGGGAATGTATATGAAAATATTAAAAAGACTTGTTGCCTGTGCTGTTGCTCTTTCGATGACAGCCTGCACAGCATTCGGTACTTTTGCAGTATCTGCTGAAGAAAACACTGAAACAGGTTCAGCATCTGAGACCCAGCTTACCCGTTTGGCTCTCCCGAATTTTGTTCTTGCATCTGACCTGAGCTTTCTTGATGGTGAGATCACAGAGGTTTCTGAGGCTGATGTTTTCAACTGGGTCGAGCAGAATTTTGAATATCTGCAATCCTTTGACGATTATGTTGATATTATTTTCGGAAAAACAGAGGACGGGGATTTCCTTGTACTTGACAGAGAGTTTTATGAGTATGATGATTATGCAGATTTTATAGAGTCTGAGGAAGCTTCTGATTATTCAGGTGATTTTATCTGTAATTTAAGTATTATACAAGAATGGTTTAATGATAATGAATATTTGATGTATGCTCTCCCACCTGTAGACGTTGCAGATTGTGATATTCAGCTTGACCTTAATGCTAAGACAATGGTCTCTGTTGTTTTCAACGGCGAGAAAATCATTCCGAGCGAATACAGCTTTACTTTTGAGGGCGTTGACGTACAAGGTTATTGTAACCGCTAATGAGGGTAGCTACTATCTGGTAAACTCCAGCGATAAGCTTACCTTTACTATTGAACCTCCTGAGGAAAGCTCAGAGGAAACACCCGAGAGCTCTGAGAGTGAAGCTCCTGAGGCTGAAAGCTCAGCTGCTGAGTCAAAGGCTGACACAAGCTCCAAGGCTACAAGTGATTCTTCCACCAAGAACCCCGGCACAGGTGCCGCTGCTGCTCTTGGAATGGTCGGTCTTGCTGCTGCAAGCGTAATTGTTCTTAATAAGAAATTCAAGTAATACGTCTATGAATAAAGAAAGCTCCGAGTGATCGGGGCTTTCTTATTTCTGTTAAGCTTGGAAAAAGCAGAGCACATCATCAAGGCTTGGCTTCAGCACCTCAACTAGCTTTAGTATATCCTCGGTAGGTGCGAGAAGGTCGGGAACCATTATAGTATGGAGGCCTGCCCTGTGCGCAGAGATAATACCATTGTATGAATCCTCAATGCAGACGGACTTTTCAGGGCTTACACCCAGCTTTTCGCAGGCAAGGAGATATATCTCGGGTTCGGGCTTGGAAAGCTTTATCATATCTCCGCCGATAACTACACTGAAATAGTCCAGCAACCCTACCGAGCCAAGCTCCTCCTTTACCATAGCCTGCTTTGTTGAGGAAGCAAGTCCTGTCCTCATGCCCTGAGCTCTGAGAAAGTCAAGAAGCTCTCTTACACCGCTTTTAAGGGGCAGACCCTCACTAGCGATGATCTTCTGCATTTCTATTTTGCCCTCTTCATAGAGTGCTTCAATTGAAACCTTATCTCCGTAGGCTTCATCAAATATCTTCATAGTGTCGGCGGTGTTTCTGCCGATACACTTTTTTGAGGTCTCACTAACATCTCCGAGGCCGTATCTGTCGGCAACTATCTGCCAGCTGCGAAGCCCCAGACTTTCCGAGTCAAAGATGACTCCGTCCATATCGAAAACCACTGCGTCTATGTCACTGAACTTAAAACTCATTTTTTACACCTACTTAAAATACATATAAAGATCGCATTTTATCATGCCGTTATACAGCTTACGTTTTTTATCGGCCTTCCTGCCGAAGAACCTCTCAAATTCCTCGTGCGGTGAGATTATAAAGCAGGGGTTATCCCTGTCAGGGCAAAGCTTCTGACCCAGCACCTTATAAAGCTGTTCAGCCTCTCTTATTTCGAGAAGTCTCTCTCCGTAAGGCGGATTAACTATAGTCACCGCTCCTTTTATCGGCTCGTGAGACCTTATATCACGCTGCTTTACCTCTATCCGTGATGCCACACCTGCCTTTTTAGCATTAGCCGCCGAGAGCTCACAAGCGAACTCATCAATATCAAAGCCGTATGCACGAAAATCGCTGTCCTTGATAATTGAGTCCATAGCCTCAGTTCTTACCTGCTGCCAGACAGTTTCGGGTATCTGTTCCCACTTCTGAGCTTCAAAGCTGCGTCTTAAACCCGAAGCTATATTATGTGCCTTGTATGCAGACTCAATAAGAAAAGTTCCCGAACCGCACATAGGGTCGCAAACTATAGTATCCCGTCTGATACGGGCAAGGTCAACAATGCCTGCGGCAAGGGTCTCCTTGATAGGAGCTGCGTTTGAAACACGCCTGTACCCACGCTTATGAAGCCCCTCTCCCGTGGTGTCAAGACAGACCGAAACCTTATCCTTATGTATTGAAAACCGTACTCTGTGACGGGCACCGCTCTCCTCAAAATGTCTGATACCGTACTTTTCTCCGAGCCTTGTAACTATTGCCTTCTTGATTATACTCTGGCAATCGGGCACGGAATGAAGCTTTGAATTAAGACTGTGACCCACCACAGGGAACTCATCAAGCTTGCCGATATATTGCTCCCAAGGTAAAGCTCTGACGCCTTGAAACAGCTCCTCAAAGCTTCTCGCTTCAAAGCTCCCGAGCTCTATAAGCACCCTCTCCCCTGTTGCTATCCAGAGATTTGCTTTAGCAAGAGTAAGCTCATCACCAGAGAAAGAAACTTTACCGTCAGTGACTGACACGTTCTCTCCTCCAAGCTTTTTTACCTCATAAGAGAGCGTGCTCTCCAGGCCAAAATGGCAGGGCACTACTAATCTGTATTCCATATTGTACTCCTCTTCTTAAAAAGCCCCCATATCAGATATGGGGGCTTTGAAGTTTTAATGGTAACCGCTGCAGACCTCAGGCTCATTGGATTTCTTATAGTGTCCATCTGCCCTGTTCGAGCAGCCCGGTCCTGCGATCTTACCAGTTGCCTTACAGTAGCTCAGCTTTTCAACTGACTCAGGCATCTCAAAGGTTTCATCAAATGACTGGTGCTTTTCACCGTCAGCTATATCACCGAAGATATTCTTCCAGATAGCACCGATATTCTGATAATCGTTTGTAGGTATCTTTGAAGGGTTCTCATAACCGATCCATACACCTGAAACATAGTCAGGTGTGCAGCCTACGAAGGTAAGGTCATTCCAATCGGACGATGTACCAGTTTTACCAACGAGGTCAGTCTTGGAGAGCTTAGCATAGCGTCCTGTACCGTCTGCCTCAGTGATAACGTGCTGCATCATTCTGTTCATAACGTATGAAGTCGATTCCGAGATAGCCTGCTTGTAGCCGTCAGTTTTCTCATAGATAACATTGCCGTCAATATCCTCGATCTTGGAAACATAAGAAACATCATACTTCTTACCGCCGTTGCCAAAGATCATATATGCTCCGACAAGCTCCTCAAGGTAGGTACCGTTAGTAAGACCTCCGACAGTTACAGGTGCGTAGGTTGCATCGGACTCTTCAAGTGAGGTCAGATCAAGCTTGTCCTTCAGGAAGCTGTACGAATAAGCAGGAGTCATCTTCTCAACGAGCTGTGCAGGCAGAGTATTGAGCGACCTTTGCAGCATCTCGGTTGTTGTCAGATCCTTATATGACCAGTTGCCGTCATCTCCGTACTCAGAGTAGTTGACAGGCCATTTCTGCTTGGTGCCTTCGATCTCGATCTCAATAGGCTTATCGTTAAAGAGCGTTGAGCAGGTCATTAAATCCTGATCCAGTGCAGGTGCATAAGACGCAATAGGCTTTATACACGAACCCGGTGATCGTGTAGCATCGGTAACGGTACTGTATATTCGTGATTCTGTTTTTTCGTTTCTGCTTCCGACGATCGCCTTTACATTACCCTGATAGTCCATAGCAATAAAGCCTGACCAAAGCGTGTCCTCCTCAGGGTCCATACTGTAGGTGGTAAAGTTCGATGCATCGAGCATTTCGTCCTCTACCTTATTCTGCATATTTATATCCACAGTAGTGTAGACGGTAAAGCCGCCGTCTCTGAGCCTTTCGCCTGCCTCCTGTCTTGTGATACCGATAGCATCGGCTATCCTCATTTCGGTCTCATTCAGAGCCGCATCCATAAACCACGATGTAGGACCAAAATCTCTGTCCTCTTCATCATAGATAGCGGCACTGGAGTATGAGATATCAGCAGTAATGTTAAGCTCCTCATTTAATGCCTGATTATACTCCTCTTCATCGATAGCACCGTTGCTGAGCATATGATCAAGACAGTATTTACGTCTTATCTTATTGCCCTTAGGGTTATCATAGGGGTTATTAAGACCAGGCATATTGGTCATGCCGGCAAGTGATGCCGCCTCAGCGAGGTCAAGCTCAGAAACGTCTTTACCGAAGTAGTAGTTTGCAGCAGCCTGAACACCGACAATATCGTACTCCTGAGTATTCATAGGTACGATATTAAGGTAGCTTTGCAGAATATCTTCCTTAGTGTACGTCTTTTCAACGTTTATAGATCGGAATATCTCTCGTATTTTACGCTCCATACCCTTGATGCTGTCACGGTCATCATCACCTGTAATAAGCTTGATAGTCTGCTGGGTAATGGTAGAACCACCTATCTGCCGCCCTCCGTAGATTGGGATAAATACGTTTACGAAGGCTGCAAAGGTTCTCTTGAAGTCAACACCGTCATGCGAATAGAAACGCTCGTCCTCAGTGTACACGAAAGCGTCCTGAACAACCTGAGGGATCTTCTCTATATCGCACCACGCAACGTGTCTGTTAGTATTTCTTATCGCATAATAGAGCTCATATTCCTTTGAATCGGGGTCTTCCTCATCATAATCGGGATTAGGATACAAAAATCTCGAGATATTGCTTGTTTCTGTCTTATCAAGGCTTACGGTAGTGGTCGTATCAGCAAAGTTAAGAACATAGATTGTCATAACTGTTGCAAATATCGAGCCGGTAATTATAATGATAAGAAACAGCGACAGCAGAAAAATACCAAAGCCCTTTAATATCTTTACGGGCAGACTTGTCTGCTTCTTTTTCTTTTTACGTTTTTTTGTTGGCACTCTCCTCACGGGATTGTGCATAGCATTTACGTCTTCCATAAAACTATCCTTTCATCTGTTCTTCTCCGCCATATTACCGCAGCTGCGGCAGGCATTGCAGAAATAAACAAACAGGGGCGATCTCTCGCCCCCTGATAGATCAAATTGTTCAGCCAAGGAAGAGAGATCCTTATTCAGCTGAGTCCTCTGTTGTCTCCTCGACAACATCATCAGCCTCATCATCTGCAGGCTCAGCGTCATCGGGAAGCAAAGCTCTGATAGAAAGACTGATTCTCTTCTTATCTGCATCGATCTCTGTAATCTTGCACTCAACTTCCTGACCAACAGAAAGAATGTCAGAAACATTATTTACTCTCTGATTAGCAATCTGAGAAATGTGGATAAGGCCGTCGATGCCGTCAATGATCTGAGCAAAAGCACCGAATGATGTGATAGAAACAACAGTAGCCTTAACTGTCTGGCCTACCTCATAGTTAGCCTTGAAAATTTCCCAAGGATTCTCGGAATCCTTCTTGTATATGAGCGATACCTTCTTGGTCTCGTCATCAATATCCTTGATCTTAACAGTGATCTTATCGCCAACAGAAACAACATCGGAAGGATGCTTGATTCTCTTCCACGAAAGATCCATTCTTCTTACAAGACCGTCAACTCCGCCGAGGTCAACAAATACACCGTAATCTGTAATAGACTTAACGGTACCCTCGACCTCAGAACCGATCTGAGCAGTTTCAAAGAACTTAGCCTGAGCAGCAGCTCTTTCCTCTCTTGCAACTGCACGGATAGAACCAACGGCTCTCTGCTTAGCCTCGTTCACCTCAAGAATCTTGAATCTTACTGTCTGCTTGAGCAGCTCATTAAGATCGAAATCTCTTCTGGGTGCAGCATGAGTAGCAGGTACGAAAACCTTAACTCCGTTATAGGATACGAGCACTCCGCCCTTGATAACATTAGTAACAGTACCCTCAAGTACAGTTCCAGCCTCGCTTGCCTCAACTATCTTCTGGAAGCCGAGTACAGCATCTACCTTCTTCTTGGAAAGTGTAACGATACCCTCCTGATCATTTGTCTTGAGCACAATAAGATCAAGTGTATCTCCAACCTTTACAACGTCCTCAGGCTTAACGGTAGGATCATCAGAGAACTCGCTTGCAGGAATATAGCCTGTATGCTTTGTTCCGATATCGACTGCTACCTCGCCGTTATTGATATCAGTAACGACGCCTTCAACCTTCATACCGATATGTATTTTTTTGAGGGTCTTCTCAAGCTCCTCCTCAAAATTAAATTCTTCGTCAACATTGTTCAACATTTCACTCATGGTCTGTTGTACCTCCTTGATTATATAAGCAGGTGTTGATGCACCCGCAGAGATCCCGATAAAATTTGCACCCCGTAAGTCAATATCGCAATTTCTGAGTCCGTCTGCGTCCTCGACAAGATAACACTTATCACAGAACTCGCTGCAGACAGCCTTAAGCTTCAAGGTGTTCGAGCTGTGGAGTCCGCCGACTATCACCATTACGTCAGCCTTTGCTGCCATTTCGGCAGCCTCCTTCTGACGCTCCTGCGTTGCGTTGCAGATAGTATCAAATACTACCGCCTCGGGCAGATAACGTTCAAACAGCTTCTGACAGTCACTCCACACATTCCTATTATACGTTGTCTGCGCCAAAATAGCAACCTTTTTTGATGAAAAATCATGCTCCTTCACCAAATTCTCGAAATCCTGACAAGAACCGAACACATAACTCTCCCCTGAGCAATGTCCCCTTATACCCTGAACCTCAGGGTGATCTGCATCGCCCGCAATAAGGATAATGTATCCCGCTTCAGATCTCTCGCTTGCAATTTTATGTATACGGCTCACAAAAGGACAGGTAGCATCAATTATATCAACGCCCTTATCCTTCAGCTCTTCATACACCTGTGCAGCCACGCCGTGTGACCGAATGACCACCGTGTCGCCCTCTCTTACCTCTGAAAGCTCCTTCGGGAACACTCCCTTCGCCTTCAGATCAGAGACTACATTAGGATTGTGAATGATCGGACCTAACGTTACAACATTATTTCGGCTATCTAACATATTATACACTATTTTTACGGCTCTGTCTACACCAAAACAAAATCCTGCGGTTTTAGCAACAAAAATTTTACATTCTCTTAACATTTAATGTACCAGATCAACGATATTTTCCATAATTTCACTTTTTATTTTCTTCAGATCCCTCGGTGAAGTGCTTGTTATACCCAGCTCCTTAGGCTCAATAGGCTTGCCGTATCTTACAACGACTCTCTTTCTGAACTTGAGTTTCCCCTCGAAATTGATACCGACAGGCACCACCTTTGTCTGAGCGACTGCAGCTACAAGAGCTACACCCGTCTTGCCCTTGCCGACCTTTCCGTCCTTGGAGCGTGTGCCCTCCGGGAAGATAACAAGGTTTCTGCCCTTTTCGAGCTTTTCTACCGAGGTATCGATAACGCTTGTGTCACCTGAGCCTCTAACGACCGGGAAAGCTCCGAATGCTTTAATAAGTGCTGTAAAAAACACATTCTTGTGGAAGAGCTCCTCCTTAGCCATGTAGGAGATAGGAATTCTTGCATGAAGTGCTATAAACACAGGGTCCTGATAGCTTCTGTGATTTGAAGCGAAAATATTTCCGCCGTCCTTAGGAACGTTATCAACACCCTCATAGGAGATATTGTAATAGATATGGTATATGCCTATAACAATGTACCTGAGCAGATTATAGAAAAACACATCAAAGAAATTCAGCTTGTGCTTTTTACTGATAGGCCTTACAGGCATAAGCTCCCTGTCACGGGAGGATACTTTCTTTTCAGCCTTCTCCTCTTTCGGGATATTGTTTACGACCGTACTGTAAACTTTATCTATCGACTCTTCAAGAGTCAGATCAGAGGTATCGACCAAGATAGCGTCATCTGCCCTTTTAAGAGGGGCAGTTTCACGGTTCATATCCTGCTCGTCACGCTTGATAATGTCTGCAAGCACTTCATCATAGCTGATGCTTTCGCCCTTTTCGACAAGCTCTTTAAGGCGTCTTTCGGCTCTTTTCTCGGCAGAGGCTGTCAGAAAGATCTTTACCTGAGCATCGGGCAGAATAACGGTGCCTATGTCACGGCCGTCCATTATGATGCTGTTTTTTGATGCAATATCCTTTTGCAGCCCCAGAAGGAACTTACGGACCTCGGGATACGAGGAGGTTTTGGATGCTGCCATAGATACCTCGGAGGTCCTGATCTTTTCAGATACGTCCTCGCCGTTAAGAAGGACTCTCTGCTCACCATTTTCATAGGTAAGCTTTACATCTATCTCAGGCAGAAGTGCTGCTACAGCACCCTCGTTTTCAAGATCAACGCCCTTGTTCAGCATAAACAGAGCGATTGAGCGGTACATCGCTCCCGTATCGACATACACATAGCCAAGCTTTATAGCAGCTGCCCTGGCTATTGTAGATTTTCCTGCCCCCGAAGGGCCGTCAAGAGCCACATTTATTGTCATAATTATTATTCTCCTTTAGCAGAATTAAT
>ONLC01000153.1 GCA_900318545.1 uncultured Eubacteriales bacterium | reverse complement strand
CGGGCGTTATCCTTGTTGCTAAGAAGAGAGCTAAGAAGGAAGACTAATCAGAACCTAATCAAACGGCTATACCCGACCCGACGGCCTTGCCGCCGTCGGGCATCAGGGAGGGTCTCATGAGAAAGAAAAAGGGTAAGATATCAACAGTATTGCTTATCATAATGTTTCTGGTGGGGCTCTCCGTGATGCTGTATCCTATAGTCAGCAACTGGTATATCCAGTCAAAGCAGGCAAAGGTTATCTCCAATTACGTTCAGAAGGTAAACTCCCTCAATGAAGAAAAACAGAAGAAAATGCTCGAGCAGGCAAGAGAGTATAACCGTCAGCTTGCGGCTTTGCAGGCACCCCTTGAACAGTATGAGCAGGTCAAGGGCTACGAGGATATCCTCGATATCACAGGCACGGGAGTTATGGGCTATGTAACTATCCCGAGCATTGATGTAAAGCTGCCCATCTATCACGGCACAGGCGAGGACGTACTCAATGAAGCTGTAGGCCATATGCAGGGCTCGACCTTTCCCGTAGGCGGTCTTGATACAAACGGCGTCATTTCAGCTCACAGAGGTCTGCCCTCTGCGACGCTTTTCTCCGATCTTGATAAGATCACCGAGGGCGATCTGTTCACAATAACTGTCCTCAATGAGGTCTACACTTATGAGGTCGAGAAAATTCTTATTATTCTTCCGCACGAATCTCAGCACCTTGCTATACAGAAGGGAAGAGATCTTGTGACTCTGACGACCTGTACACCTTACGGTATCAATACGCACAGGCTTGTTATAAGGGGTCACAGGATAAAAAATCCCGATAACAAGGAAGAGTATGAGGTACAGGTAAAGGCTGACGCAGTACAGATCGATGATATGGTAGTTGTCCCGATCATAGCGGCACCGCTTGTGGCACTTCTGCTCGCATGGTGGCTGTTCGGAGGAAAGAAGAAAAAATTCCCGCACAATGATCCGCTCTCGGTTTTTGATAACGACAGCGGTAATGATAAAACTAAGCCCGATAAGTAGTTTGGGAGGTATGTTAATGAAAACACGTACAAGGCATATATCGTTTATTACGGCTCTGGCAGTGTTGTTTTTCACTGCAATTGCGATAAGCACTCCGATGCGTTCCGCTGCGGAGCTCAGTGCCGAGAAGGGATTTATCCTGATAAAAAGCAAGGTCGGTGACGAAACCGTCGAAGGGATAAAGTGGAAGGTTTTCGCTATAGGCGAACGTTCCAACAATAAGTTCGTTCTGAACGATACTTTTGCAGGCAGCGGTGTTACTCTCGATGATATGAGTGCCGAGGCTGTCAAGGCTGATGCGGAGACTCTCCGTGAGTATGTTTTCAACAATCAGATACAGCCCGATTTCGAGGAGGCATCTGATGAAAACGGTGCAGCTCAGATCTATGCTCAGAAAGCAGGTATCTACTTCATTTACTCGAATGATACCGATATCGACAAGTATACCTACCGCTCAACACCTGCTATAGTTGAGCTCAAAGAGGACGAGGGCGCTGTTGTGCTCGCAAAGATAGAGAAGGAAAAGACTCAGAACGATGAGTCGGGGCCTGATGAGTCCAGCCATGATACTCATGACAGTACTTCCTCGGGCGACAGCAGCGAAGACAGCGATACTTCTGACCGTGATACTCCCGAAAGCAACTCTTCGGGTTCTGACAGCTCAACCTCCGACTCTACGTCCAGCACCTCCGATAATGACAGCTCAAGAGGTACAGGCAGCGGCACAGGTAACAACAGCGGAAACAAAACGCAGGACGGCGGCTCCTCTGAGAAGCTTCCTCAGACAGGACAGCTCTGGTGGCCTGTTCCCGTGCTTTCGATCTCGGGTCTTGCTCTGATAGCACTCGGAATGAGAGTAAGCTTCAAGAAGGACGGCAAAGATGACTAATAAAAAGCGAGGAATAATACTCATCGCTATTGGGGCATTGCTGCTGAGTGCAGCAATGTCTCTGGTTTTTTATAACCGTCACAGAGACCACGAGGCAGGCGAGCTGGCCGGGAAAACTGTAATGGCTATAAAGGAGCATATAAAGGCGCAGGAGAAGACATCTGAGCCAAGCTCCAACGCAGTGCCCGATAACGATGAACAGACTGACACCGAATTTGATGAAGAGGAAAGGAGTATCCAGCCCCTTGAGATAGACGGAGTGTATTATATAGGTCTTATTTACCTGCCTAAGCTCGATATTGAGCTCCCTGTTACCCGTGACTGGTCGTATAACGGAATGGCAAATGCAGCGTGCAGGTATACGGGGTCGCTGTACACACGGGATCTTATAATCTGTGCTCACAATTATACTTCGTTTTTCTTGAATCTTGAAAAGCTCGGCGTAGGCGATGAGGTGATATTCACCTCTCTGAACGGCAGACAGCACCGATATAAGGTCGCATGGCAGGAGCTTATAGGCGGCTATGATACAAATACTATGCTTTCGGGCAGTGAGGACTGGGATCTGACCCTCTTTACCTGCACCTGGAGCGGCTACAGCCGAGTGACTCTACGCTGTGAGCTTGAATAAAAAGCTTCGGAATTACCGAAGCTTTTTTGTTATCCTGTTGACATAAAAATGCAAATATGTTATATTAATTAAAAGCTCAAAGGGGGAATTCCTATGTACAAAGCAAATGACAAACGTTACGATAAAATGGTTTACCGCAGGTGCGGAAATTCGGGGCTGAAGCTGCCGGTTATCTCGTTGGGATTGTGGCAGAATTTCGGAGCAGGCTCTGACTTTGACAACGCCGAAACTATGTGCCGAACAGCCTTTGACCTCGGTATCACTCATTTTGACCTTGCAAACAATTACGGTCACCCGTATAACGGCTCGGCTGAGGAGAACTTCGGAAAGATACTCGACAGGGGACTCAGACAGTACCGTGACGAGCTCTGTATTTCCACAAAGGCAGGCTATGAGATGTGGGAGGGTCCTTACGGCGACAGGAACGGCTCACGCAAGTATCTGACGGCCTCGCTTGACCAGTCGCTTCACAGAATGGGTCTTGAGTATGTGGACATTTTCTATCACCACGTTTTTGACCCCGAAACTCCGCTTGAGGAAACAGCTCTCGCTCTTGACAATGCGGTAAGGCAGGGCAAGGCTTTGTATGTGGGAGTGTCAAACTATAACAGTCAGCAGACTGCTGAGATAACAGAGATTTTCAAGGAGCTTCACACTCCGTTTATAGTGAATCAGCCCTCGTATTCGATGCTCAACCGCTGGATAGAGGACGACGGCCTTGACAGCTGGGCAAAGGAGAACGGAAAAGGCCTTGCAGTATTCTCACCGCTATATCAGGGCTTCCTCTCGGACAGGTACCTGAAAGGCATACCCGAGGATTCCCGAATCGGCAGAGGAAACACATGGATACAGCAGCAGCTTACCGATGAAATGCTTGAAAGACTCAGAGCCCTCAACGAGATAGCAGTGGGCCGTGGACAGACACTTTCTCAGCTTGCAGTCGCATGGATACTGAACAACAAGGCAGTAACAACAGTCCTTTGCGGTGCGAGCAGACCCGAGCAGATAGTGAATAATGTCGGGGTGCTGGATAATCTCGAGCTCACCGAGGAGGAAACTGCAAAAATAGAGGCTATCCTCAGGAAAGGGAACTGATACTATGGTAAAGCATATAATAATCTGGCAGATGAAGGACGAGCTTTCCTCTTCCGAAAAGGAGAGCATAAAGCAGGAGATAAAAACAGGGCTTGAAGCTCTGGTCGGAGTGATAGAGGGGCTGACTGAGCTAAAAGTTATCACCGATGCTATGGACACGTCAAATGCCGACCTTATGCTCGATTGCACACTGGAGAGCAGAAAGGCACTTGCTGACTATGCCGTACACCCTGCACACGTTGAGGTCAAGGACGGCATTATTATGCCGAATGTAAAATCAAGAGTCTGCATAGACTACGAAGTATAACAAAAGCCCGAGGTTGTGCCTCGGGCTTTCTGCTTATTTAACATAGACAGCGGTTATCTCGCCTATGTATTCTGTGTGGTAGTCGCCTGTCGCATAGTTTGCCTTGTCAACCTCGGGGATAACAAAGCTGTCAGAGGTCATCTGCTGAACGTAGGTCTTTTTGCAGACAAGTATCAGCGATGCCTGTGAGAAAGCTGTTACGCTCTTTCCGTCGTCTGTGTCAATGAAGATCGGTTCAAGACCTGTTTCCTTAGCCTTGTCTACATCTCTGCCGCTGTGAGAGCCGCAGTAAGCAAGAGCCTTTTTCATATTCTCGGGGAAGAACGAAGCTGTGAAATACTCGCTCTTGTCAATGAATGTCTTTGTGTGGCGCTGAGGGCGGATAGCTGTGATAAAGCTGTTCTTTCCCCACATAATGCCTGCAAAGCCCCATGAGGCGGTCATAGTGTTCCAGCCGTTCTCATCACCTGCTGTAACGAGGAACCATTCATCACCTATTTTAACAAAAGGATTAAAGTCAAGAGCCTTTATCTCCTCGGCGGAGAGAGCTCTGAAGCCTGCTTCTTTGATGTTCATTGTATCACTGCCTTTCAATTTGTTTGACAGTTATAATTATACTCCAAAAAATTAAGAAAAGCAAGCCCTAAACTGTTGCATTTTTCAAAGCTTTGTGGTATAATTTACATAGGAATGTGGTATCTGCGGAGGCCAAACAGTCAGATGCCAAAGCGCTTTTGAGTCGGATAATGAGTAAAAATGCGGTTTATACATCATTTCTTGCATATTTATTAGTTTTATGCAGAATGTGCTCTGAAAATGTGTATAAATATAAAATTTTATTCAAAAACACTTGACAACGCTGTATTTCGGTGTATAATATGAATATACCTGCTGAGGCGGGGTTTGTATTTGCACAAAAGTTTTTTCATGGAGGAGATATATATGGCAAAGGAAATCAAAAAGGTCGTTCTTGCATATTCGGGCGGACTTGATACTTCTATCATTATTCCGTGGCTGAAGGAGAACTACAATAACTGTGAGGTTATCGCTGTTTCGGGCGACGTAGGACAGGGCACCGAGCTTGACGGCCTTGAGGAGAAGGCTATCAAGACAGGTGCATCGAAGCTCTACATCGAGGACCTGACTGAGGAGTTCATCACTGATTATGTTTATCCTACAGTTCAGGCAGGTGCTGTTTATGAGAACAGATATCTGCTGGGCACATCGTTTGCACGTCCTATCATTGCAAAGAGAATAGCTGAGATCGCTATCAAGGAGGGTGCAGATGCAATCTGCCACGGCTGTACAGGAAAGGGAAATGACCAGGTAAGATTTGAGCTTGCTATCAAGGCTTTTGCTCCCGATATGGAGATCATCGCTCCCTGGAGGATCTGGGATCTGAAATCAAGAGAGCAGGAGATCGAGTACGCTGAGGCTCACAACATTCCTCTGAAGATAAACAGAGAGACTAACTATTCTAAGGATAAGAACCTGTGGCATCTGTCGCATGAGGGTCTTGATCTTGAGAATCCTGCAAATGAGCCGCAGTATGAGAAGGAAGGCTTCCTTGAGCTGGGTGTATCACCTATTCAGGCTCCCGATAAGCCCACCTATGTAACTATCCATTTTGAGAAG